>JBNJDJ010000023.1:0-25040 GCA_051744845.1 Bacillota bacterium | reverse complement strand
CTGGATCTAGTGGGAATTTATCCTTTTTAAGTGACCCATCTCTTACATTATCAAGTATGATTGCAATAGATGTATGGAAAACTACACCGTATATGGCACTTTTAATTTTAGCTGGATTACAAACTATTCCTAATGAATTATATGAGGCGGCTGAGATAGATGGAGCTAATAAATTACAACAGTTTAAAAATATTACACTACCGCTTTTAAAGCCAGCTTTAGGAGTTGCGCTTATATTTAGAAGTTTAGATGCTTTAAGAGTTTTCGATGTATTTCAAGTACTTTTAGGTTCAAGAAAATATTCAATGGCAAGTTATAATTATTTCCAATTAATTGGAAATAGAAATATGGGTCTAGCAAGTGCAATTGGTGTAATTATATTCTTTATTATATTTGGTTTTGCAATATTTTTCATTAAGAGTATGGGGGTGAACGAAGAGAATGACATCTAAAAGTGTTTTAAAAAAAGTTGGTTTTTACTTATTGTTGATAATAATTGTCACATATATGTTATTTCCATTTTACTGGGCGTTTATATCTTCATTAAAGACAGAAGCTCAATTACAAATGACGCCAGCTACATTACTACCTAGAAATCCAGAAACTGGCAATATAGATTTATATTTAGGGAACTACAAAGCTATTTTTTCTAATGATATGTTTCTTAGAGGATTATTTAATTCGGCCTTAGTTTCAGTTTCAACTACAATACTTGCATTAATTGCTGGTTCCTTTGCTGCCTTTGCATTAGGGAAACTAAGGTTTAGAGGTAAAAAACCTACATTGTATATGATTTTGGCTATGACCATGTTCCCGCAAGTAACAGTTTTATCTGGACTTTATGCAGTAATTAATTCTGAACTTGTACAAGCTTTAAATATTGGTCCTAGATTTAGTTTGGTAGTAACCTATATGTTATTTACTTTACCATTTACTACATGGGTTTTAACTTCATTTTTTAAACAATTACCACATTCAATTATGGAATCAGCTAAAGTAGATGGAGCTACAGGTTTCCAAACGTTTAGAAAGATTTTATTGCCACTTACAGCCCCAGCTTTAGTAACTACTGGGCTTTTAGCATTTATTGCTGCGTGGAATGAATATTTATTTGCATTAACATTTACATCTATTAAACCATCGTCTAGAACGGTACCTGTTGCCATTGCCTATTTTAAAGGTAGTGTCGCTAGACAAGAACCTTTTGGTGAAATAATGGGAGCTGCTATTTTAGTAACTATTCCATTAATAGTTTTAGTTTTAATATTCCAAAAGAAAATTGTTGCTGGTTTGACTGCAGGTGCTGTTAAAGGATAAAAAACAAGGAGGAGATTTATGAAAAAGATTTTAGTGTTAGTTTTAGTATTAGTTTTATCTGTTGGGGTATTTTTAGTTGGATGTTCTCCAGCTGATGATCAGACTGATACAGAAGAACCAAAACAAGAAGAGCAAGAAGCTAGTGATACAGAAGGTGAAGAATCTAGTGATGCAGACCAAGAAGAAAAAGAAGATGAAAAAGTTCAAATTAAGTTAATTTCTGGAGCTGTAGGTAATGAATTAGAAAATAATAAGAAATTAGCTGAAATGTATGAAGAGGAAAATCCAAATGTTGAAATTGAGATTTTTGACTCACCAGATGCTTCAGACGGTCGTTTAGGTTTATATTTACAGTTCTTAGAAGCTCAAAGTTCTGATGTAGATATTTATCAAATTGATGTTGTTTGGCCAGGTGACTTAGCACAACATATGATAGATTTTAAAGAATATGGTGCTGATGAAGTTACTGATAAACACTTTGAAGCTATTGTAGATAATAATACAGTAGACGGTAAATTAGTTGCTATGCCATGGTTTACAGATGCTGGATTATTATATTATCGTTCAGACCTTTTAGAAAAGTATGATTTAGATGTTCCTGAAACTTGGGATGAATTAGAAAGTGCAGCTGAAACAATTCAAGCTGGCGAAAGAGAAGAAGGAAACCAAGACTTTTGGGGATATATTTGGCAAGGAAACTCATATGAAGGTTTAACTTGTGATGCTTTAGAATGGGTAAAATCTAATGGTGGAGGAAATATCATTAGTAAAGATAAAAAAATTACAATTAATAACGAAAAAGCCAAAGAGATTATAAAACAAGCTGCAGGTTGGGTAGGTACAATCTCACCTGAAGGTGTAACTTCATATAAAGAAGAAGATGCAAGAAATATGTTCCAAGGTGGAAATGCTGCATTTATGAGAAATTGGCCGTATGCTTACTCATTAGCTAAAGGCGATGACTCAGCTATTAAAGGTAAATTTGGAGTATCTCCATTACCAAAAGGCGATAGTGGTAGTAGTGCTGCAACACTTGGTGGATGGCAATTATCTGTTAGTAAGTATTCTGAACATCCAGAAATTGCTGCTGACGTTGCTTTATTTATGACAAGTGAGAAGGCTCAAAAATTTAAAGCTATTGAAGGGTCTAAAAATCCAACTATAAAGTCACTTTATGAAGATGAGGAAGTTTTAGAAGCTACTCCTTTCTTCGGTAAATTATATGATGTATTTATTAATGCAACTGCAAGACCTTCAACTCAAACTGCTCCTAATTATAAAGCTGTGTCTACAGCTTTCTATAAATCAGTTCACTCAGTATTAACTGGGGAAATGGAAGCAGATACTGCATTAGAAAAATTAGAATTAGATTTACAAGATGCAACAGGATATGAAGTAGGCGAAGTTAAGTAGAAGTTAAAGTTTATAAAAATAAAATGAGGCAAATGAGGCTTTTGCCTCATTTTGTTTGATTAGAAAGGTAATTTATGAATACATTTCAAATAATGCAAAACAATTTAAATACAAAACGAAAAAATATTGAACATAATGAAACACTTTTTTCCCAAGCTAATGGTCTTATTGGAATAAGAGGAACAGTTAATAGTACTATTGATAAATCTCCAGGTGTCTTTATTAATGGATTTTATGAAAATACAGCTATTAAATATCCTGAAAAAGCTTATGGCTTTCCAGAAATAGGTGAAACTCTTGTTAAATTACCTAATGTTTTTAATTATAAAATATTTGTAAATGATAAAATAGTTGACCTAAATAATAAAGAAAAATTAAAAAAATTTAAAAGAATTTTTGATTTGAAAAAAGGAATAGTTAAAATAAATTTTATTTATAAAATCAATAATAAACAAAAAATTAATGTAAAAATAGAAAAATTAGTTTCTTTTGTAAATAAGAATTTAATGATAAAAGAGTTAAGTATTAGTTTAAATAAAGGAAGTGCTGATTTAAGAATTAAAGATAATTTAGATTTTGAAATAAAAAATAAATTAGTAAAAGATGATCCACGTGTTGGCTCTCATATTCAAGAACAAGTTTTAAAAATAAAAAGAAATTATATAGAAAAAAATATTGATATATATGAACTTAAAACTAAGAAATCTAAAAATATAGTAGATATATTTTTTAAATATAATATTAATTATGAAAAAAATAAAAATTATACTAATCAATTTAATTATAAATTAGAAACTAGTAAGGAATTTAAATTAGAAAAAATTGTAGGGATTTATCCATTAAGAAGTTTAGAAAAACCAAATAAATCTAAAGATTTTCATAGTATAGTAAAAAAGGATTTTAAAAAGCTTTTATTTAATTCATATAGTGATTTTAAAAGTGACAATAAGGAATTTTTAAATGATTTTTGGGAAAAATCAAAAATTGAAATTTCAGGAAATGAAGAATTATCTCAAGGTCTTCATTTTAATTTATATCATTTATTACAAGCTGCTGGAAGTGATGGTGTTAGTAATATTTGTGCCAAAGGATTGACAGGTGAAGGGTATGAAGGACATTATTTTTGGGATACTGAAATATACACTTTACCTTTCTTTTTAATGACTAATCCAGATATTGCTAAGTCTTTATTAATGTTTAGATTTAACACATTAAAAGAAGCTAAAAAAAGAGCTAAAACATTAAACTTTGATAAAGGAGCTAAATTTCCTTGGCGAACTATTAGTGGGATAGAATTATCATCATATTTCCCAGCAGGTACTGCTCAATATCATATTAATGCAGATATTGCCTATGCAGTAAATATGTATTATAGATGGACTAATGATTTAGATTTTATGTTAAATCACGGTATTGATATTCTTGTTGAGACATCTAGGTTTTGGTTAAGCGTTGGACATTTTAATAAAAGAAAACAAAATCAATTTACTATTGAGGGAGTTACAGGACCAGATGAATATACTGCCTTAGTAAATAATAATTATTATACTAATAAAATGGCCAAAGCAAATTTAAAATATACAATTGACTTTTTACAAGAAATTGAAACAAATAAAAAACAAGAAATATTTAAGCGACTATCTATGAGTAAAAATGAAATTTCAGAATTTATAAAAGCTTATGAAAATATGTATTTACCATTTGACAATGAATTAAAGATTAACCCACAAGACGACAGTTTTCTAGATAAGAAAAAGTGGCCTTTTGATAAAGTTTCTAAAGATAAATATCCACTACTTTTAAATTTTCATCCAATGACTATTTATAATCATCAAGTTTTAAAGCAAGCGGATGTAGTTTTAGCTAATGTTTTAGTAGGAGACGATATTTCAAAAAATGTAAAAAGAAATAATTTTGATTATTATGAGCCTATAACTACTCATGATTCATCTTTATCAACTTGTGTTTATTCTATATTAGCATGTGAAATTGATGAGCTAAAAAAAGCTTACAAATTATATAAAGATAATGTCCGTATTGATTTAGATAATTCACATAACAATTCTATGCACGGAGTACATACTGCTGCTATGGGTGGAGCTTATTTAGGAATTGTTTATGGATTTGCAGGACTACGTTTTAAGGATAATGAACTACATTTTAATCCTAAAAGCATTCCAAATATAGAAGGTTATAATTTTAGAATGAATTTTAGAGGTTCAATAATTAAGGTGAAAATTAAAAATGATAAAGTTAGTTATAAACTAATTAAAGGAAAGCCAGTTAAATTTTATCATAAAGAAAAGTGTATATTTTTAAAAAAGGTTGGAGAAATGATAAAAATATAATATAATATGTTTATTAAGCATATTTAAGGGTGATAAAATGAAAGTGACAATGAAAGATATAGCTAATATGGCAGGAGTATCTAAAGCAAGTGTTTCTAGAGTAATAAATAATACAAAGCCAGTTAGTGATGAAATTAGAAAAAAAGTTCAAAAGGCAATAAAAGAAACAGATTATAGGCCTTCGTCTATAGCAAGGTCTTTAGCTAAAAGTGAAACACATATTATTGGATTAATTATTCCTGATTTGGCTAATAGTTTTTATACAGAATTAGTAAGAGGAATTTCTGAAGCAGCACATAAGCACGGTTATAATGTGTTTTTATGTAATACTTTTAGAGACCATTCTTTAGAAATGGAGTTTTTAAATATTTTAAAGGAAAAAGAAGTAGATGCTTTAATTTTTACTACTTTTAACATTACTCAACAACAAATAGATTTTATGAAAAAGTATGATAAACCTATAGTAACAGTAAACAGAGATTTTAAAGATAAAAACTTACCATTAATTCCTAATATAGATATTGATAATTTCCAAGCGGCTTATGATGCTACAAAACATTTAATAGATAAAGGAAATAAAAACATAGGAATTATTAGAGCTGATGAGGAAGATGGAACTTGTATATCTAGATTAAAAGGATATAAAAAAGCATTAAAAGACAATAGTCTTAAGATTGATGAATCTTTAATAATTGGTAAAAATTTTAAGTATAATAGTGCTTATAATCAAATGAAAAATTTACTTAAGAAAAATAAAAAAATTGATGCGATGTTTTGTATTTCAGATGAATTGGCAAGTGCAGCTATAAAAGCAATTTTAGATTATGGATTAAAGGTACCAAAAGATATTTCAGTAATTGGGTTTGATGATGTTTTATTATCTAGACAATTCAATCCAGAAATATCTACTATACATCAACCTATTTTTGAAATGGGAACTGTTGCTATGGAAACAGCTTATAAAATGCTTCAAAAAAAATCAGTAGATAAGAATATAATACTGCCATATAAATTAATTGAAAGAGAAAGTAGTTAAAATTAGATTCCATTTAGTAAAATAAGTGGGATTTTTTCTTTTAGAGAATAAAATTATAAAAATTTGGATTTAGGCTAGCTTTTTCATTAAAAATTATATATAATGTAATAGAGTATAAAAGAGCAAACAAATAGGAGGCAGAATTGGAAAAATTTGTTATAAGACCTAATGGACCACTTGAAGGTACGATTCGCGTAAATGGTGCAAAAAATGCAGTATTACCTATAATGGTTTCTGTATTATTAACAAATGATAAATGTGTTTTAGAAAATGTTCCAAATTTAAGAGATGTTAGATACATGAAAGAGGTTATTGAACATTTCGGTGGAACTATTAATGAATTAGATTCAAATAGAGTAGAAATAAAAGTTGATAAAATTACTTCTTCAGAAGCTCCATATGAGTTAGTTCAAAAGATGAGAGCATCTTTTTATGTAATGGGACCTTTATTAGCTAAAACTGGAGTAGCAAGAGTATCTCTTCCAGGAGGTTGTTCTATTGGTGCAAGACCAGTAGATTTACATTTAAAAGGTTTTAGTGCTTTAGGTGCTGAGATTCATCAAGGAAATGGATTTATTGAAGCAAGAGCTGATGAGCTAGTTGGTAGTGATATATACTTAGATTTTCCTTCGGTAGGAGCTACTATAAATATTATGATGGCAGCAACACATGCAAAAGGTGAAACTATTATTGAAAATGCTGCTCAAGAGCCTGAAATAATTGATGTTTCTAATTTTTTAAATAAAATGGGAGCAAATATAAAAGGGGCAGGAACAGATACTATACGTATTCAAGGTATTGATAGTTTAAAGGGGACAGATCATGAAATAATTCCAGATAGAATTGAGACAGGTACTTATATGCTTGCGGCTGCAATAACTAAGGGTAATTTAGTTATTGAAAATGTAGTGCCAGCACATATTAAACCTGTAATTGCAAAATTAAGAGAAGTTGGAGTAGATGTAGAAGTTGGTGAAGATATATTAAATGTTAGTGTAAATAACGAATTAAAGGCTGTAGATGTAACTACTCTACCTTATCCAGGTTTTCCAACTGATATGCAATCGCAGTTTATGTCTTTGATGGCTATACTAGATGATACTTCTGTTATTAATGAAACTGTTTTTGAAAATAGATTCAAGCATATTCCAGAATTAAATCGATTAGGGGCAGATATAAAAATCGAAGGACATAGTGCTATAGTAAGAAAAGGACAAAAATTTCAAGGAGCAGAAGTTGAAGCTACTGATTTAAGAGCTGGAGCTGCTTTAGTTTTAGCAGGTTTAGTTGCTGAAGGTGAAACACACGTAAATAAAGTTTATCACGTAGATAGAGGATACGAAAATTTCGAGAAGAAATTAAATAAATTAGGAGCAAATATTAAAAGAGTGTCTGTTGAGAATACAGATTAGGTAGTGAGGTGTAATAGTTGTTTGGATTTGGAATTGAAATAGGAATTGACTTAGGAACTGCTAGTGTTTTAGCATTTAGAAAAAAGAAGGGAATCATTTTACAAGAACCTTCTGTGGTAGCACTAGATAGAAATACTGATAAAGTTTTAGCTGTAGGAACAGAAGCTAGACAAATGCTTGGAAGAACTCCAGGTAATATTGTTGCAATAAGACCACTAAAAGATGGTGTAATTTCTGATTATGATGTAACTGAAAAAATGCTTAGACATTTTATTAATAAAACATGTGGCAATCGCAGAATATTCAAACCTAAAGTTGTAATATGTGTACCAAGTGGTGTTACTGAAGTTGAAAAAAGAGCTGTTATTGATGCTACTGTTGAAGCAGGCGGAGGAAAAACTTATTTAATTGAAGAGCCTATTGCAGCAGCAATTGGAGCTGGATTAGATATTACAAAACCTGATGGAAATATGGTTATTGATATTGGTGGTGGAACTACTGATATAGCAGTCATTTCACTTGGTGGTATTGTTGTTAGTAATTCAATAAAAGTTGCAGGTGATAAATTTGATAAAGCTATTATGAAATATATGAAAAAATCTCATAATTTGCTTATAGGTGAAAGAACTGCTGAAGATTTAAAAATAAATATTGGTACTGCTTCAGTTCGTTCAAAATTAAAAAAGATGGAGTGTAGAGGTAGAGACTTGATTACTGGCCTTCCTAAGACTGTTACTGTTAATAGTGAGGAAATGTCAGATGCATTAAGTGAAGAAATAAATTCAATTTGTGATGCAGTACATACTGTATTAGAAAGAACACCTCCAGAACTAGCTTCAGATATTTCATCTAGAGGTATTGTTATGACTGGTGGCGGAGCTTTACTTTCTAATTTAAATAAACTATTAGAAAAAAGAACTGGTATACCAACTTATATAGCTGAAGATGCTATTTCTTGTGTTGCTAAAGGTACAGGAGAATCATTAAAACATTTATCAACTTTAGAAAAAAGTATGGTTTCAAATAAAAATTATAGAAATACTAGAAAATGGTAATGTAAAATTTGACCGTTAATAGGTTTATATACTTATTAGCGGTTTTTATATTATAAAAAAATATTTATTATTAAAGAAATTATTAATAAAACCGATAAATTAATTGAGACTTAAATTTCGGGAGGTTTATATGATACGCGGATTATACATATCAGGAACAAATATGCAAACAGCAACAAAAAAAATGGATGTAGTAGGTAACAATATTGCGAATGTAAATTCCTTTGGGTACAAAAAAGATAATGTAACTGTAGAGTCTTTTAATGATGTATTAATTTCAAAGAGAAATGGATCAAATATAAATATGGAAAAACCTCATACTAAAATAGATGTAAAAAACCAAGGGACAGATTATGAATTACAAACAGAAGATGGTTTTTTTAGAGTTAAAAATGAAGAAGGAATCTCTAATAATAAATATACCAAATTTTCTGTTGATAATGAAGGTTATTTATCTACATATTACTTAAATACAGATAAAACTAAAAATTATAATTTAGGAAATAGATTAGTTGATAATAATGGAGAAGAAATTCAAGTTAATGGTGATTTTGAGATATCTGAAAATGGAGAAGTTATTGTTAATGGAGAAGCAAAAGCTCAATTAGTTAAAAATGTTGACCAAGATGTTATAGGAACTATCAATTCAGGTGTTAAGAATCAAAGAGTTTATACAAATTTTAATCAAGGTGAGCTTAAAAGAACTGATAGGCCTTTAGATGTAGGTCTTAGAGGCGAAGGGTTTATAGAAGTAAATGATGGTGAAAATACTTATTATACTAGAAATGGCTCATTTGCATTAAATGAAGAAAATGAATTAGTAACATCTAATGGTGAATTTATTCAAGGGAGAAATGGTAAAATTAAGCTAGAAGATAGAAATATTCAAATAAATGAATTTGGAGAAATAATAAAAGATGATGAATTAATTGATAGAATAGAAATAAAAGATTTTTCAAATATCGGTGATTTAAGAAAAGTTGGAGGATCTTTATTTGGTTTAAATGAAGATATGAGTGGTGAAGTTATTGATTTTGAAGGAAAAGTAGAGCAAGGATATATTGAAAGTTCAAATGTTAGTTCAATAGAAGAAATGATTAAGATGACTAAAATAAGTAAAAATTATGAATCTAATCAAAAAGTTATTAAAACATTAGAATCTACATTGGATAAAGTAATTAATCAAGTTGGTACCGTTAGATAGGTAGGAGGTAATTTATGAAAGCGATGAATTCAGCAGCATCTGGAATGAATGAGTTACAAAAACAAATAGATACAATTTCTAATAATTTAGCAAATGTAAACACAGTAGGTTTTAAATCTCAACGAATTGAGTTTAAAGATCTAATGTATCAACAATTAAAAGATGAAAATTTTGTGAGAGAAAGTGGAGATCCTTCTCAAATTGAAATCGGTAATGGCGTTATGTCAGTTGCCACAACAAGGAATTTTAAAAGTGGGTCTTTTAAACAAACTGAAAAAGATTTAGACTTTGCGATAAATGGCGATGGTTTTTTTGTAATTAATGATCAATATGGAAATGAAAGATATACAAAAGATGGTACGTTTAAATTAAGCATAGAAGATGGTGAAAGTCATTTAACTACTTCAAGTGGTTATGATGTAATGGGAGAAAATGGAGCTATAAATTTAGGAGAAGATGTTGCTGCAATTAATGTAGCTGAAAATGGAGAAATCAATGTCGAAAGAAGTGATGGAACTGAAGAAATAATTGATAATCTTAGATTGGTTAAGTTTTCTAATCCAAATGGTTTAGAAAGTGAAGGAAAAAATTTATATAAAAATACTGATGTTTCAGGAGAACCTTTAGAAAATAATGAAGGATCAGCTGGTCAAGTTTGGCAAGGGTATGTAGAAACTTCTAATGTTAAAACAGTAGAAGAAATGGTAAATATGATATCTGCACAAAGAGCTTATGAATTAAATTCTAAAACAATTCAAACTGCAGACCGTATGTTAGAAGTTGCAAATAATGTAAAACGTTAGAGGTGACTTATGGATATTAAATCTATTTCAAATAATATTGATTTTGATAATATTAATGATCAGGTAAAACAAAAATCAAATAAAGATTTTGAAAAAATATTACAAGATGCTAAAAACTCAAAAGACGATAAAAAACTTAAAAAAGCATGTAAAGATTTTGAATCTATATTTGTAAATATTTTATTGAAAAATATGCGTAAGACTGTTGGAGACTCGTCTGTTGTTGAGAAAAGTCACGGCAGAAAAATATATGAAAGTATGTTAGACGAAAAAATAGCATCTAAAGTATCTGAAGGTGAAGGCATTGGAATTGCAGATACTTTATATGACAGCTTAAAAAAACAAAAGAGTACTTTTGATTTAAAAGGATAAGTTGAAAAACTTATTTTTTTTTATTAAATTTTATTATATAATATAAAAAAGTGAAAATTTAAGGAGGAGAGTAATAATGAATATAAAAGAGATTAAAGAGTTAATTCCCCATAGATACCCTTTTTTATTAGTAGACAAAGTAATATCAGTTGAAAAGGGAAAATCTTGTGTTGCTAAAAAAAATGTTACAATTAATGAACCGTTTTTTCAAGGACATTTTCCAAATAAACCTTTAATGCCTGGTGTTTTAATTGTTGAAGCTTTAGCACAAACAGGAGCTATTGCATTAATGTCAAAAGAAGAAAATAAAGATAAATTAGCTGTATTTGCTGGTATTGATAAGGTAAGATTTAAAAAACAAGTTGTTCCAGGAGATACTTTAAAAATGGAAATTAAACTAGGTAAATTTAGAAGAGGTATCGGTAAAGGAACAGCAGTAGCTTATGTTGATGGTAAGGTAGCTTGTAAAGGGAAATTAAAATTTGCTTTAACTGATACTAAGTAGGAGGAAATCATGTATGGTTTGGTCTTAGAAGGTGGCGGTGCTAAAGGAGCTTATCAAGCTGGAGCAATAAAAGCTTTACTTGATAATGACTATAAATTTGAATTGATAACAGGAACTTCAATAGGTGCTATAAATGGTGCTTTTTTAGTACAAGGAAATTTTAATGAAATTTATGAACTTTGGGAAGAAGCAGATATTTCAAAATTAATAAATACTGATAAAAAAGTATTAGATGAGTTGTTAAACTTAAATATTGGTGAAAAGAATTTATCTAAAATTTTAAAATATCTAATAAAAACGATCAAAGCTGGTGGATTAGATATTACCCCTTTGAAAGAATTACTTATTGAAAATATTGATGAAGAAAAGATTAGAAAATCAGATACTGACTTTGGTTTAGTTACAGTTTCTCTTTCGGATTTTGAACCATTAGAATTATTTATCAAAGATATTGAAAAAGGTAAATTAATTGATTATATTTTAGCATCAGCAAATTTACCAATATTTAAAAGTGATAAATTAGATGGAAAAGTTTTAATTGATGGAGGTTTTTACAATAATAGACCAGTTAATATGGTTATTGATAAAGGAATAAAAGATATTATTGTAATTGAAACTCAAGGTATCGGAAGAAAACCTAAAATTAATGAAGATGGTTTAAATATTATAAAAATTACCCCAAGTGAAAAAATTTCTAAATCTATTGAAGTTGAGCCTAAAATTATGAAAAAGAGTTTGAAGGTAGGTTATTTAGATGCTTTAAGAAAAATCAGTGATTTTTATGGATACACTTATTATATTAAATTTGAATCAAGTAAAAAAGAAATTTTAAAAAATATAATTAATTTATCTTCTAAACAATTAAATAGTTTAAAAACTTTGTTTAACTATCAAGAAGATATCTATTTAACACATATTTTTGAAGAAATTTTACCTTTTATGAGTAATTTATTAAAAATAGATAAACCCTATAGCTATTTAGATTTATTTATTTCTTTTAATGAATATATAGCTAAACTAAACAATTTAGAAAATTTAAAAGTTTATTCGTATGATGAAATAATAAAATTAAATTACAAAAATATAAAAGATAAAGAAATTAAATTTAATGATAAATATAAGTATATTTCTAATAAAGTGATTTTTAAATCTGTGGATTTAATGCCTAAAAAAATTATTGATAAATTTTTAATTGAATTATATAAAATAATTTATAGAGAATAAGGAGGAGTATGGAAGCTAAAAAAATTTATAACGAATGGAAAAACAATGATTATTTTGATGAAGAGTTTTTGAATGAATTAAAATCTTTAAGTGATAAGGAAGAAATTAATGATAGGTTTTATAAATTTCTAGAATTTGGGACTGCTGGAATGCGTGGAGTTATTGGTGCTGGTACTAATAGAATGAATAAATATATTGTTCGCCGAGCAACTCAAGGATTTGCTAATTATCTAAAAAAAGAATATAAAGGTGAAAATTTAAGCATTGCTATTGGTTATGACCCTAGAAATAAATCTAAGCTTTTTTCTAAACAAGCGGCTTTAGTAATGGCTGCTAACGGAATAAAAGCCTATCTTTATAAAACTCTTAAAGCTACTCCTCAATTATCTTATGCAGTAAGAGAATTAGATTGTGTAGGTGGAATAATGATTACCGCTAGTCACAATCCTGCTGAGTATAATGGATATAAAGTTTATGATGATACAGGTTGTCAATTAGTTCCTGAAAAAGGAAATAAACTTAAAAAAGAAGTTAATAGTATTGAAAATTTTAAACAAGTTAAATTTATTGATTTAGAAAAAGCTAAAGATAAAAATTTATTTGAATATATATCTAGTGATTTAACAGATAGTTATATTGAAGATGTAAAAACATTAAGTATGAACAAGAAAATTTTTAATGAGACTGATTTAAAAGTTGTATATTCGCCACTTCATGGTTCTGGGGCAAAACCTGTAACTAGAGTTTTAAAAGAATTAGGATTAAAAAATCTTATTGAAGTTAACGAACAAATGGTTCCAGATGGAGATTTTACTACTATAAAAAATCCTAATCCTGAATCTGAAAAGGCTTTTAAATTAAGTTTAAAATATGGAAAAAAACAAGACGCTGATATACTTATATGTACTGATCCAGATTGTGATAGAGTAGGTTTAATGGTAAAAAATAATGGAAAGTTTAAATCACTTAATGGTAATCAAATTGGAGTTTTATTACTTAATTATATTTTGAAAAATTATCAAGGTAATTTAGAAGATGGATTTATAGTAAATTCTATTGTAACATCTGGAATAGTTCAAAAAATTGCACAAAAACATAATATAGAACACAATATAGTACTTACTGGATTTAAATATATAGGTGAAATGATAAATAAAAAATCTAAAGATTTCATATTTGGATTTGAGGAAAGTTATGGGTATTTAAAAGGAACTTTTGTTAGAGATAAAGATGCAGTTGTAGCTTGTATGCTTATAGTAGAAATGGTTGCTTTTTATAAGTCAAAAAATATTAATCTAATTGATCAATTAAATAATATATATGATGAATTTGGATATTTTTTAGAAGAAATGATTGCTGTAAGACATGAAGGTAAAAGTGGAGAAGAAAAAATTGCAAATATTTTATCTACTCTTAGAAAAAATCCTATTAAGTCTTTAGCAGGTAAAGAAATTGTAAAAACTATTGATTGTTTAAAGCCTGAAGAAACTAATTTGCCTAAAGCTAATGTATTAAAATATTATTTTAAAGATGGTTCTTGGTTTGCAATTAGACCTAGTGGTACTGAGCCTAAGATAAAATTTTATTTTTCAATTAAAGGAAAAGATAAAGATGAAGCTACAGATTTAAAAGAATCGATTAAAAAAGATTTTTTCAAAATAGTTGATTCTATATAATTTAAAAAATTTAGCTTTGAATTTTAAATTCAAAGCTTTTTTAAATATTTACTTAATGAAAATTGAATTGACAAAAAAATTTCCATATGCTATTGTAAAAATGTAATATATAATTAAATCAAGGAGTTATATGTTGAAAATAAAAAAAGCTTTAGTAACAAATACAAGATTAATGGGTGTAGTTGGATTAATAATATACTATGAAAAATATGTAGAAATTTACCATTTAGGTTTTGAAGAATATGGTATTGACGGATACTTTAAAGTTAAAAGAGAAAATAAAAATAAAGTTGATAAAAGAATAAAAAAGATTACTGGAGGTTTAGGTGGAAACTTACTAAATATAAAACCTAAAGAAGCTAAATTTTTGTTAAAAGAAGCTTATAATATTAATTATGAATATTTAGTTGATAGAAAAAAAGATTATAAAAAAATAAAAGATATAAATGTTTCATTAAATGATTCTGAGAAAAGTAGTCTTTATAAAAAAATATGTGTTAATTTAAAAAATGATAATGAACTAATAAATTATTATATTATGCGAATAGTAGCTAATGATATTGAATTACAAAATTATTTAACTAAAGGAAATATTGAAATTCAAGTTGTAGATAAGCCTTCTACTTTATTAAAAAATGAAATAACAAAAGAAACAGATGATAATTACTTGGTCAAATCATTAATAAGTTATAAAAATAAGTATTTACAAATCTTTTTTATAATAAAAGTAATAAATAAAAAGATTAAGTTAGTAAAAATAAAAGAGCAGATGGAAATTTCTGCCAAGGAAGCTTCATTTATTTTAAGTCAACCAGAGTATCTTTTAGTTTATAATATAGATGATAAAGATTTTGAAAAAGAATTTTATAAATCAGATTATAAAATGACAAAAAATTTATATGACAATGGAACACTTTATACTAAATATAAAGAAACAAATAAACATGTAGCTAAATCAAAATATTTTTTAAGAGATGATATATATGCTCTTTTTTATTTTGTAAATGGTCAATTAATAATAGCAGCTTTTGAACAAAAAAATATAGAAGAAATTATAAATGAATTTGAGAAAAAATCAAAATTAACATTAAATGGTGATATAAAAGTAGATCAATCTATAATATATCAATTTATAAATAGTAAATCTAAAGATATATATAAATTTTTAAATTTTGAAAGTAGGGATTAAATGGTTGCATTACAACAAGTTATAATTTTATTTAGTTTAATTGTAGTTGGATATATAATAAAAAAATTACATATTGTTAAAGATTCTATGAAAGATGATATTAGTAGTTTGGTAATAAATGTAACATTACCTGCATTTATTATTTCTTCAATGGCTTCTAGTTTTTCAGTTGAAATTTTAGAAAATAGTTTAACATTAATTATTATTTCTTTTTCAATGTATTTTTTTGCAATTGTTTTAGGATTAGTATATACAAAAATAATTAATGTAAAAGGAAAGAGAAGAGATATTTTTAGATATATAATTGCTTTTTCTAATTGTGGATTTATGGGTTATCCAGTTGTAGGTGCAATTTTAGGAAAACAAGGTGTTTTTTATACTGCTATTTTTAATCTTGGTTTTACAACTCTAGTATGGACTTATGGAGTTTATATGATCAAAAGCAAAAGCGATAGAAAAATGTCTATAAAAGAGTCTTTAAAATCAATGGTTACTCCAGCCCTAGTTGCAGTAATTACTGGTTTTACTATATTTATCTTACAAATAGAATTACCTTTTTTTATAAAAGAGATTTTAAGTATGCTAGGAAATGTAACTACACCATTATCAATGATGTTAATTGGATTTATATTATCTGAAATACATATTAAAGATATTGTAAGTGATAAGAAAGTTTATTTATTGGCTATAGCTAGATTAATTATTATGCCAGGAAGTGTATATTTAGCACTTAATTTTTTAGGAATTACAGGTTATGTTTTACAAATTCCAGTTTTAATAGCATCAATGCCTGCTGCTGCTAATACAGCGATTATTGCTTCAAAATATGGTGGAGATTATCAATTAGCTTCTAAAGGAATATTTATTACAACTCTTTTATCTATTATCACAATTCCTATAGTAATATCTTTTATTCAATAAAAATACAAAAAATTTGGAACTCTTACAAAAAAATGGTAAAATCAATGTAGGAGGGGAATTATGAAGAAAAAAGATTTTTTATCGATAGTATTTTTAATAGGGATTATTAGTTTTTTGGTTTATAAACCAACACAAGAAATATTTAAAGCTTTTAATGGATCAAATCCATATATTGCAGGTTTTTTAAAATTTGCTGTATTAGCTACATTTGGTGATCTTTTAGCAGGAAGGATAGTAAATAAAGATTGGATTAAACCAGATGGATTATTATTTAGAAGTTTTATTTGGGGTTTTTTAGGAATTGTTATTGTTTTAATATTTAAAGTTTATGCAATTGGAATAAAAAATGTTATTGACTTAGGATTATTGCCTGGGAAAAATAGTCAATTGGCATTTGCTTTTTTTACAAGTTCAGTAATGAATTTGACTTTTGCACCAAGTATGATGGCTTTTCATAGGTTTACTGATACTTATGCTGATTTAAAGTATGGGTCTGGAATGTCTAATATTAGTGCTTCTTATATTGTAAGTGAAATTGACTGGAAAGGTTTTGTTACATTTGTACTTTTTAAAACAGTTCCACTTTTTTGGATACCAGCACATACTATAACATTTTTATTACCTGCAGAATTCCGTGTATTAATGGCAGCATTTTTATCTATAGCTTTAGGAGCAATTTTATCATTTGCTAAAAAATAATTTTAAAAGTTTGCGAATGGAGGTTTTATGAAATCCTTAGATGAATTATCAAAAATTAGACAAAAAGCTGAGAAAAAAATAAGTAAGATAAAAGAAGATAAGGAAATAAATGTAGTTATAGGTATGGCTACTTGTGGTATATCTGCAGGAGCTAGGCCTGTACTTAATGCATTTGTTGATGAGATTAATAAACTTAATTTGGAAAATGTAAGTGTAACTCAAACAGGATGTATTGGTATTTGCAGATATGAACCTATTGTTGAAATTTATAAAAATGATAAAAAGACAGTATATATAGAAATGAATCCTGAAAAGGCTAAAGAAGTTGTGAAAAAACATATTATTGAAGGGGAAATTGTTTCAAAGTATACTTTATCAAAAAAAGAAAATAATTAAACGAATAAATTGGTTAGTATTAAAAAATACTAACTTTTTTTATTTTTGATTATTTTTTTGAAAATACTATGATATAATAATTGTTGGAGGTAATTTATGAACGGGAAATTTATAACATTTGAAGGACCAGATGGTTCTGGTAAAGGAACTATTATTAAATATATAGTTAAATATTTAAAAAGAAAGAATTTAGATTTTATAGTAACTAGAGAACCTGGTGGAATAGATATTTCAGAACAAATTCGAGATATTATTTTAGATAATAAAAATACAGATATGGATAAAAGAACAGAAGCTTTACTATATGCTGCAGCAAGGAGACAACATTTAGTACAAAAGGTAATTCCAGCATTAAAAAAAGGAAAAATTGTCATATGCGATAGGTTTGTTGATTCTTCTTTAGCTTATCAAGGTGAAGCGCGAGGTATAGGTATAGAAGAAGTTTTTAAAATCAATAAATTTGCAATTGAAGATATAATGCCTGATTTAACACTTTATTTAGATGTACCTGCTAAGGTAGGGCTTAATAGAATTGTTAAATCTAAAGTTAGAAAAAAAGATAGATTAGATTTAGAAAGTTTAAGCTTTCACAAAAAAGTTAATTTAGGATATAAAAAAGTTATTAAAAAGTATCCTGAAAGATTTGTGGTACTAGATGCTACCCAGAGTATAAGAAGGGTTGCTGACTTGTCTGTAAACGCTTTACATGAATATTTAAAGGCTAGCAATTTTTTATAATGTATGGTATAATTTTGTTAAAAATATAACCATATGTGGAGGAAAAAAATGGAAATCAAAGATATTGTTAAGTTAATAGATGGTGAAATAATTATTGGTGATGAAAATTTTGATGTATCTTTAGGCTTTGCATCTGATTTAATGAGTGATGTATTAGCATTTATAGAAGGTAATGGAGTTTTAATTACAGGATTAATCAACAACCAAGTTATAAGAACAGCTGAAATGATTGATATTAAAGCTATAATTTTTGTAAGAGGAAAAAAAGTAGATTATCAAACTACTCAGATGGCTAATAGATTAGATATGACTTTGATTACTACTGATTATACTTTATATGAAACATCTGGAATTTTATATAGTAATGGATTAAAAGGCTTAAGGGATATTAAATGAATAATTTTATAAACGAGGATGGAAACATTTTACTAAGATTCGATGTTGAGATGGAAGATTTCTCAAAAGCAGGCGAAGCTTCTAGTAAAATCAAGAATATTTTAAGGCAATTAGGTATAAATGGAAAGGTTATCAGAAAAGTATCTATTGCTACATATGAAGCAGAAATAAATGTTGCAATCCACTCATACGGTGGATTTATTGAATTAGAAGTTTTAGAAGATAATATTTTAATAAAAGTAAGAGATAAAGGTCCTGGAATTGAAGATGTGGATTTAGCAATGCAAAAAGGATATTCAACTGCTACAGAAGAAGTAAGAGAATTAGGTTTCGGTGCTGGTATGGGACTGCCAAATATGAAAAGATATAGTGATGAGTTTGAGATAGAGTCAGTTTATGGCGAATATACTGAGATTAATATGGTTATGTATATTGAGTAGATAATAAATAGTTGGGGGAAAAAATGAAAAAATATTATCATTCTGTTACATTAGAGCCAGATTACTGTAATGGATGTACCCATTGTTTAGATGGTTGTCCAACTGAAGCAATTAGAGTAATTGATGGGAAAGCTAATATTATTAATGAATTATGCATTGATTGTGGTGAATGTTTAAAAGTATGTCCATTTCATGCTAAAGGAGCTGTATCAGATTCTTTAAAAGATATAGATGAATATGAATATACTGTTGCTTTGCCAGCTATTTCTTTATACGGGCAATTTTCAAGTGAATATAACTTAAATAAAATGCTTAATACTTTTTTACACTTAGGCTTTGATGATGTATATGATCTTGGATTTTATGCTGAAGTTTTAAGTGATTATCAAAAGAAAATGATTGAAAATAATGAAAAAAATTTATATATTTCTACATATTGTCCAGCAATAACTAGATTAATACAAATTAAATATCCATCATTAATAGAAAATATTATTAGATTAGAATCACCAATGGAAGTTGCAGCACGTATAATAAAAAAAGAATTAATTAAAGAAAAAGGTTTAAAAAAAGAAGATATTGGGATATTTTATATAAGTCAATGTCCAGCTAAAAACACTAGTATTAAAGCACCTATAGGATTAGAAGAATCTTATGTTGATAAATGTATTGCAATTGATAAAGTTTATTCTAAAATTGTTAAGCTTTATGATGATATAGAAGAGACTAAAGATATTTTAAAAACTTCATCTAAAGGTTTTAATTGGGGACGTGTAGGTGGACAAAGTTTTTCTATGGGGATTGATAATTATATAGCTGTAGATGGTATTAATGAAGTAATTAGAGTTTTAGATGAAATTGAGTTAGGTAAGTTAAAAAATATAGATTTTTTTGAAGGTTATGCTTGTGTTACAGGATGTGTAGGTGGACCTTTGAACGTTGAAAATCCATTTATTGGAAAAAATAATATTAGAAACTTATCTCAAATATGCAAAAATAAATCAAATAATATAGATTTAAGTAAATATTCAAAAGATACTATAGAATGGGATAAAGAAATTAAACCATTAGATGTTATGAAATTAGATGACAATTTTCAAAAGGCTTTAAAGAAAATGGGAGAAATTGAAGAAATTTTTCAAAAACTTCCTCAAATCAATTGTGGAGTTTGTGGTGCACCTACTTGTCATGCTTTTGCTGAAGATATAGTTAAAGGAAAAGCTAAATTAGAGGAATGCGTCGTTCGAAAATATAGAAATAAGGAGGAAAATAAGGATGAAAGTAAATAAATTGATTACAGATTACCCATTTGAATTATTAACTAGTACTGATGCTGAAGCTGAGATTACAGGTGTTTATAGTTGTGATTTATTAAGTTGGGTTATGGCTAATGGTACTGAAGGTAACGCATGGATTACAGTACAAGCACATAAAAATATACTAGCAGTTGCATCTTTAATTGAATTTTCTTGTATTATTCTTCCTCAAAATGTAGATACTAGTGAAGATGTTATTCAAAAAGCTAGTGAAAAAGGTATCAATATTTTAAAGACAGATTTAGAAGTTTATGATATTTATAAAATATTTATTGAAGAAGGAGTAAAATAATAAATTTAAGGAGGTGTCAAACGCAATAAGATTTGCGTAAATAAATGAAAACTTTTTATGATGTGCATATTCATAGTTGTTTATCACCTTGTGCTGATGATGATATGACACCAAATAATATTATTAATATGGCTATTTTAAAAGAACTAGATATTATTGCAATTACTGATCACAACAGTATGAAAAATTTAGATCCAGCAATGAAAATAGCTAAGGATAAAGATATATTAGTTATACCAGGAATGGAACTTCAAACTAAAGAAGAAGTTCATATGGTTTGTTTATTTAAAGAATTTGAAAAGGCTTTAGAATTTGAAAAAATAATTGATAAAAGAAGAATAAATATAAAAAATAAAAAAGAAAAATTTGGAAATCAATTGGTAATGAATGAAGAAGATGAGGTTATTGATAATTTTGAAAACTTATTACTTACTTCAATTGATATTACTATTGAAGAATTGCTTTTGTTGATGAGAAAATATAATGGAGTTACTTTTCCTGCTCATATAGACAGAGATTATGCATCAATGGTATCTAATTTAGGATTTATACCTGAAGAATACAACTTTAGATATATAGAGGTTTCTCAAAATGAAACGTCAATAAAAATTTTAGGTGATAAAGATTATAAAAAAAGATATTATATTTTAAGAAATTCAGATGCTCATAATTTATGGTCAATTAATGAACCAATGTATTCAGTTGATTTAGAAAAAAAGACAATTGATTGTTTTATTAATAAATTAAAGAGAGGTAGTTATATGAAAGAGTTATCATTACATATATTAGATATTGCTAGAAATTCAATAACAGCTGATAGTGATAATTTGAGAATTGCTATTATAGAAGATATTGAAAATAATTTATTAACTATAAAGATAAAAGATGATGGTAAAGGTATGGATGAAGAAACATTAAATTCAGTGGTTGATCCTTTTTATACTACTAGAACAACTAGGGATGTCGGCTTAGGAATTCCAATGTTTAAAGCAAATGCTGAAAACTGTAATGGTGAATTTAATATTGAATCGCAAGTTGGCGTAGGAACTGAAATAATTGCTAAGTTTCAATATGATCACATAGATAGAGTACCGATAGGTAATATGAGTGATACTATTGTTACTATAGTTAATGGTAATGAAGATTTAGATTTATTATATACTCACTGCGTTAATGATAATAAATTTACTCTTAATACTAAAGAAATTAGAAAAAGATTAGGGGAAGTTTCAATTTCAAATATTGATGTATTATCTTGGTTAAAATCATATATAAAAGAAGGTCTTGAGGAGATTAGAGATGAGGTATAATTTTAAAAAATTTGGAATCAAATTATTAATTATGGTAATTTTAATATTGGTTTTATTAAAATATATGAATGTTAGTTTAAACATCAGATTGTTTTTAGGAACCTTTGGTATTGGTAGTTCATTATTTTTAATATTTTTTTCAAAATTTGATCCTCCAGAAGATGATTCTAAGTCATAAGAGATTATGGCTTTTTTTAATACAAAAAAGTTTATAAAATTGAATATTTGGTATTACTTATAATAAAGTGATTAGGAGGTGAGATTTATTATTAAAATTATAAACAATTCAGGATCATTAACATTAGAAGCTGCTATTGTTATACCGATTGTATTAATAATTTTAATTTTCTTAATATCTAGTTTAATAAATGTTTATTTAAAAGGAATAATTGAAATTAAGGCTAATAATTATCAATTACATAATAAAGAAATAAAAGAAAAAATTACATATAAAAAAATATTACATAAAAATAAGACAACTCTAAAGACTACACGATTAAAAGAGGATTTTTTAAAAGGGATTTTATTAGAAAAATTTTTAGTTAAAGTAGGGGATTATTTTGAAAGATAATAAAGGCTCTATAACTATATTTTTTATAATAATTATAATTGCAATTTTTTCAATATTTTTTATACTTTTTAATTCTTTGTCTATTAAATTTGCTAATAATAATTTGATTAGATCTACTAAATTAACTAGTAAAAATATTTTAGCTGATTATGATGATTTTTTATATTCAAATTATAATATTCTAGCTTATAAAAAAGAAAAAAATATAAAAAAATTAATTAAAAATAATTATAAAAATTTTTCTAGCGGATTAAATTTATATAATGTCAAAGACGTAAAAATAACTTATAAAACAAATAGTATTTTAAATAAAAAGGAGTTTTTAAATCAAGCTATATTTTTTACAAAACTTTCCTTAGGAGAAGAAGTTATTAAAGAGTTGATTAATCAAATAAAAGATTTAGATAAATACAAAGATATTAAAGCAAAAATGGATAAATATTTTGCTAATAATAAATATATTAAAAAGATAAAAAAGATTCAAATGGATATTAAAAAGAGTAAAATAAATAAATTAGCTCATGATTTAAAAAAAGTTTCAGATGCTATTAATCAGTATAAAGGATATATAAATGATTATAAAAACAGATATGATAAGTTTAAAAAGAGCATTTTAAAATATAAAAATGATCAAAAAGTTTTAGAATTAAAAGAAAATATTAAAAACCAAATGGATAAAGATATTATAAAAATTGAAAAGGTTATTAGTATCTTAGATAAAATGGAGATTGAAGTTGCTGAAATTAAAGATTTAGATAAAATTATTTTAAGATATAATAGAGACATTCACAAATTAAGAATAGAAAAATATAAATTAGAAAATAAGATTTATAATTTAGAATATAAAAAAAGTATATCTGAAAACACTTTAAATATAAGTAAACAGATTTCTAGATTAAAAAAATCAAAAGATAAAATAAAAGATCAAATAGATAATCTTGAATCTAAAAAAGAAAAAATAAATAAAAAGATAAAAAAAGGAGAAGAAATAGTATCTAGTTTTAGAGAAGAATATAATAAAGTTATAAAAAGAAAAGAAAATGAAATTTCAATAAAAAAAGAAGTTTTAGAAAAAATAAAATCAAAATTTTTAAAAGAAATTAAAACTAAATATATTTTTAAAGATTATAATTTGGATACTAAAAAGATTGATAAAGACAATTATAGACTTGAAGATAAAGTGATTTTTAATGAATATATTTTAGGTAATTTTAATTCAAAGATTAATCCTAAAGTTAGAAAATTCAATTTATCTGCTAATAAAAAAGAAAATTTAAAAGCGCCTTTTGAAATAGAATATATATGTGAAGGAAAAAGAGAAAGTTATAAAAATGTAGTTGAAATTATTTCTAAGATTGGTGCTATTAGATTAGTTATGAATTTACCTCATTTATTTATTGATAATGAAAAACGAGAATTTATTTTAAGTTTTTCTAAAGTACCTTATGTTGGGTATATTATTTCTGGTGGAGTAAGTATATTATGGTCAACTGCTGAATCAGTAGTTGATGAGATTTTTTTAATTAAAAATAGTGGTACCCCTTTTTTAAAAATAGATGATAGAGACTTTTTTGTAGACATTTCATTATTTAAAAATATTTCAAAATTAAGTAAAAAATTAAAAGATGAAACTAATTTTGAGAGAGAAGAAAAAAGTCATTTTTATTATTATGATTATTTAAGACTTATATTGATTTCTAAAAATATAAATGATTTAGCCAATAGGAGTTTAGAAATTATAAAGACTAGTTATAAAAAAAATATGGATATGTCAATAGATTTAAATAATTTGATACTTCAACATAGTATTAAAGTTAAATTTATTTTAGAAAATAAATTAACTAAAGAAGAAAAAATAATTAAATATAAAATAGATGAAGGATATATTTATGAATAAAAAAGGGATTATAACTATTGAAGCGGTAATTAGTATGTCGGCAGTTATTATACTTATGACATTTATGATATTTTTCTTAAATACTTTTTATATAAACGAAGTAATAAATCAAAGCATGTATGCTACTGCTGTAGAAGTTAATCATTCAAATTTATCAGCAGATATTTCTTCAAATACTAATGTTTTGCAAGAAAAGATAGTTGAAAAAAGCATTGATAAAAAATTAGATGGATATTTAAAAAAAGATAAATTAAGAGATTTAACTAAAAATAGAAAAATTCACTATAGTTTAGAAGAAAAGAAAGGTGTTATAAATTTAAAATATAGTTTAAATTTAATATATTTTGAAAAATATTTTGAAAAAGAAATATCTTTTAATTCATTTATTCATAAAAGTTTAAAAATTCCTTTAAATCAGAAGGTAGTCTATAAAACTAAAACAGGTAAAAGATTTCATAAAGGAAGTTGTTTTCATTTATATAATAGTAAAATCAAAACAAATATAACAGA
>JBNJDJ010000022.1:0-28675 GCA_051744845.1 Bacillota bacterium | reverse complement strand
TATTTATGAACGCGCACAAGTAGTTGTAAAATCTGGAGGTAAAGAACTTAAAAAGGTTACAAAAAGATATATGGCTCCTGGAGAAATGGAAAGTGTTAAAATTGATGAAAAATACTTTAAAGATATAAAAGATAAAATTACAATTGAGGTGATCTAGATGAATGAAAAAGAATTGACATGTGTAGCTTGTCCAATTGGATGTAAAATGGTTATAAAACCAGTAGGTGATGGTTATGAAGTTACAGGAAACACTTGTAAAAGAGGAAAGACATATGCAATTGAAGAATATGAAAATCCTACTAGAATGGTACCTACAACTGTAAAAATAAAAGGAGCATTTTTAAATAGATTGCCAGTTATTACTCAAAAGCCTATACCAAAGTCAAAGATATTTGACTCTATGGAAATTATTAATAAAGTAGAAGTTAAAGCTCCTGTTAAACTAGGTGATGTAATAGTTGAAAACATTTTAGATACAGGAATAGATATTATTGCCACGCGTAGCATGAAAGAAGGATAAAATATTTAATTAATTTTAAAAAATATATTTGTTTTTTAGACTAATGCTTTTATTAGTCTTTTTTTTAATGTAATTTTAATCTTGTTCTTAGTTTTAATTAATTTTTGTGTTTTAGACTTTAATTAAGGTGAAAGGAGAAGTTTTATGTTAGAAATTATATTTGGTATTTTAATATTAATTGCATTTTTCAAATTAACATTTTTTGTTACTTCAGTAGTTTTTAAAGTTATATTTGGAATTTTAGGAATTATGATAAGTTTTATGATTTTACCATTTACAATAGTATTTTTTCTACCAATAGTATTAGGAGTATTTATATTTGTAGGATTATTAAAAATTATTTTTTAATTTTAATCTTATTCTAATTTTTAGTTAAGCCTATATTAAAAAATGTATATTATTATCTAATTAAGTTAAAAGTTAAAGGAGGAAGTTATGGATATTACTTTAGAAAAAATTGATGAGTTAAGAGAAAGAAAAAATGTAAGTTATTCAGTTGCTAAAAAAGCTTTAGAAAATGCTAATGGAGATATGGTAGAAGCAATTATTTATTTAGAAAAAAATAATTTAGGTGAAAGCAAATCTAAAAAGCATAAAAAGAATGTTGAAAGTTTTTTTAAAAAATGTAAAAACTTTAGAATGGATATTTTAAAAGATGATGTTTTAAGTTTAAGATTAGATCTTTTAACATTGCTTTTATTATTACCAGCATTTCCATTTGTAGTTGTAGGTTTAGTTTTTTACATTGTATCTGGATATAAAATAAAATTTACTAATAAAGATAAACCTATCAAAGCATTAAATGATGTAGTTGAAAAATGTAAAAATTCTGTTGATGAAAATTTGAAATAATGTAAAATAGTATTATAAAGAGGTGATAGTATGAATATATCTGTTGAAAAAATTGATGAGCTTAGAGAAAGAAAAGATGTTAGTTATGAAGAGGCAAAAGATGCTTTAGAGCATTCAGATGGAGATTTATTAGATGCTATAATATATTTAGAAGAAAAAGAAAATAAAAAACAAAATCAAAATAATAATCAAGCGTCTTTTGAATTTCAAAATGATGAATTTGAAGTAAAAGATTTATTAAAATATTTACAATACGATATAATATTTAATAAAAATGGTATTGACCAATTTTCTTTACCAATTTGGTTGTTTTTAATAATACTTCTTTTTACAAAAGGATTAATGGTTATAGCATTAATTATAGCTGTTATAACAAAACATAAAATATCTATAAAAAACAAAAACTCTTAGATTTTTCTAGGAGTTTTTCAATTTTAAGATATAATATAAGTAGGATGTGATATTATGGAAAAAATTTTAATTGTAGAAGATGAAAAAAAGATTTCTAGATTTTTAGAATTAGAATTATCTCATGAAGGTTATAAGACTAAAAAAGTTTTTAATGGTAGAGAAGCTATCAACTTATTAGAAGAAGATATTAAAAAATTTGATTTAATAATTTTAGATGTTATGTTACCTAAATTAAATGGTATGGAGGTTTTAAGAAGACTAAGGAAATTTAGTCAAATCCCTGTAATTATGTTAACTGCTAGAGATCAAACTATGGATAAAGTTATGGGACTTGACTCAGGTGCAGATGATTATATGACAAAACCTTTCCAAATTGAAGAGTTACTTGCACGTATTAGAGTTTGTTTAAAAAGAAAAAGAAATAAAAATTCTAAAAATAGTCAAAAAATATATGAATACGGTCCTTTAACTTTAAACGAAAATAAATATCAAGTTTGTTTTAATGATAATCCTATAGAACTTACTAATAAAGAATTTTCGTTATTAAAGTTTTTATTGATTAATAAAGAAATTGTATTAAGTAGAGAAAAAATATTGAAAAAAATTTGGGGTTATGATTATTATGGTGACACTAATATAGTAGATGTATATATTCGTTATTTACGCCAAAAGATTGATGAAAAATATGATCGAAAAATGATTCATACAATAAGAGGGGTAGGTTATACTTTAAAAAATGATTCTTAAATTTTTAAAAATGCCATTTAAAATTATATATTTTTTAATTTTATTACCATTTAAAATAATAAAAGGTATATTCGAAGGATTTTATTTTATTATTAATACTATTTATGAGAGATTTATGCGATTATTTAAATTTTCATTGAGTTTTAAAATAACTTTCCTATATTTTTGTATTTCTGCTATAATTTTATTTCTAGTAGGTACGAGCGTCCTTTTGGGAACTAAACAATATTTAATTTTTTGTAAAGATAAAAGTTTAAATTCTGATTTAACTACAATTAAAACGTATTTAAATAATAATGAAGATATTGAAAAAGATATTGTAAAAAATTATATTAGTCAAAAGAATGATATATTTATAAAAAAAAATAATGAAGATATATTTACATATAAAAAGGATCTTTTAATAAAAACAGATATTAGTTTTGAAACTAGAATTAATTTTGGTTATGAAAAAAAATTAACTGAAGATATCTATCCTTATAAAGTTTTAATAATTTCAAATTTTAAAGATCAAGAATTTATTTTAAAATCAATGTATATATTATTGATTATTATAGGAAGTGTTATTTTACTATTTGTATTATTTTTTAGTAATAAAATTTCAAAAAAAATGTTTTCACCAATTAAAGATTTAATAGATTCTGCTAATGAAATAAGTGGTAAAAATTTAGACAAGAGAGTAGAATTATCTAATTCATATGACGATTTAAATGAATTAACTTCAACTTTTAATAAAATGCTAAATAGAATTCAAGCTTCTTATAATAGTCAAAAGAGATTCGTTAATGATGCTTCTCATGAGCTTAGAACTCCTATTGCTGTAATCCAAGGCTATGTAAATATGTTAGACCGTTGGGGAAAAGAAGATGAAGAAATTTTAGAAGAATCTATTGAAGCAATAAAAAATGAATCTAAAAATATGGAAAAATTGGTTAATAATCTATTATTTTTAGCAAGAATTGATAAAAAAGCAAAAACACTAGAAGAAAAAGTATTTGCTTTAGATAAATTAATAAAAGAGTTAGTAAAAGAAACTAAGATGATTGAAAACGATCATAAAATCAAATGTGATGTAGAAGATAATTTATGTATGATAGCAGATAGAGGATTATTAAAACAAGGAATAAGAGTATTTTTACAAAATAGTATTAAATATACTGAAAAAGAAAATGGAGAAATAATTTTAAAAGCTTATAGTGAAGAAAATGATATATATATCATAATAAAAGATGATGGTATTGGAATTGCTAAAAGGGATTTACCTAGAATTTTTGATAGATTTTTTAGAGCAGATGCTTCTAGAACTAAACAAACAGGAGGAGTTGGTCTAGGACTTTCAATAGCAAAATGGATTGTTAATTCACACGGTGGAAAAATAGATATAAAAAGTTCATTAGGTGTTGGTACAAAAGTAATAGTTAAACTTCCGTATAGAAAGGAAAAAAATGATAAGACTGAATCAAATTAAACTAGATATTTTTGAAACAAAAGATAAGTTAGCTAAAAAGATTGCTAATAGATTAAAAATTAATCAGAAAGATATTATTGAATATAAAATATTTAAAGAGTCTATAGATGCTAGAAGAAAAAAAATAAAATTTGTATATACTATTGATGTAAAGTTAAAAAATGAAGATAAGTTCTTAAATAGAAAAAGAATAAAAAAGACTCCAGATTATTCTTATAAGATTAAAGATATAACTTTAGGAAAAGAAAAAAGACCGATTATAATTGGAGCTGGTCCAGCAGGATTATTTAATGCTTTGATATTTGCACAAAATGGTTATAAACCAATTATTTTAGAACAAGGACAAAAAATTCCAAATAGATATAAAAGTATAAAAAAGTTTTGGGAAGAAGGTATTTTAAATGAATCTTCAAATATGCAATTTGGAGAAGGGGGAGCTGGAACTTTTTCAGATGGAAAATTAACTACAAGAATTAAAGATATAAGATGTAGAAAAGTTTTAAAAGAATTCATTGAAGCAGGTGCTCCTGAAGAAATTATTTATAAAAAAGAACCTCATATAGGAACTGATAATTTAAGAAAAGTCATTATAAATATTAGAAAAAAAATAGAAAAGCTAGGAGGTACTTTTAAATTTAATTTTAAAGTAACGGATTTTATAATTGAAGATAAAACAATTAAAGGAATAAAATCATTTGATGAACAAATACTTTCTGATATAGTTGTATTAGCTATTGGTAATTCTTCTAGAAAAACTTTTGAAAAATTATTTAATTTAGATGTTAAACTTAAGTCAAAACCATTTGCTATAGGAGCAAGAATTGAACATCCCCAACATATGATTGATAAAAATCAATATGGGAATTCACCAATGGTTTTGCAAAAGTTAAAAGCTGCTAATTATAAGCTAACTTATAACAAAGGAAATAGAGGAGTATATACATTTTGTATGTGTCCAGGAGGATTTGTTGTTGGATGTTCATCTGAGAAAAATATGGTAGTTACAAATGGGATGAGTGAATATGCTCGAGATCAAAGAAATGCTAACTCAGCAATTTTAGTAAATGTTAAACCTGAGGATTTTGATAATCCTGACCACCCTTTATCAGGTATTAAGTTTCAAAGAAAGTTAGAAAAAAGAGCATTTGAGTTAGGTGGAAACAACTACTTTGCTCCAGCATGTACAATAGATAATTTTTTAAATAAAAATGAAAACAAAATTGGTAAAGTCAAACCTAGTTATAAACCTGGGGTTAATTTAGTGGATTTTAGAGAGTTATTACCTGATTACATTATAAAACCGATGCAAGAGGCAATAAAGTACTTTGACAAAAAAATAGAAGGATTTGCCAGAAAAGACGCTATTTTAACAGGTATAGAAACTAGAAGTTCGTCTCCTGTTAGAATTTTAAGAAAAGATAATTTTGAAAGTGTAAATATAAAAGGACTTTTTCCTATCGGGGAAGGTTCAGGTTACTCAGGTGGAATAATGTCTTCAGCAGTTGATGGAATTAAAGCATGTGAAAATATTTTAAATAAATAGTTTCATTTATTGAAAAATGATAAAAATTTATATATAATAGACATATGTTATAAAATAAGGAGGGAACATGGAAGTAATCTCAGATGGAAAAGATAAGATAAAAAAAGAAACAACTAATGATAGTTCGGATGTTAAAAAAGTAATTGCTGTTATGAGTGGTAAAGGTGGTGTAGGAAAATCTACTGTTACTTCACTTTTAGGAGTATCTTTAAAAGAACAAGGTTATAGGGTAGGAGTTATGGACGCAGATGTCACTGGTCCTTCTATTCCAAAATTATTTGGGAAAAATGATTCTCATGCTAAAGCAAATAAAAAAGGCATCTTTCCTATAAAAAGCGACATGGGTATTAAGTTGATGTCGATTAACTTTTTATTAGAAAATAAAGATGATCCAGTAATTTGGCGTGGGCCAGCTGCAGCAAGTGTTGTAAAACAATTTTTTAATGAAGTTCACTGGGGAGAACTAGATTATTTATTGATAGATTTACCTCCAGGAACAGGAGATATTCCTTTAACTATGATGCAATCAATACCACTCGATGGAATGGTAATAGTTACATCTCCTCAAGATTTAGTTAATCATATTGTTGTAAAATCAGTAAATATGGCTAAAAAATTGGATATAAATATTTATGGGTTAGTTGAAAATATGAGTTATTATAATTGTCAAAAATGTGAATCTAAAGAATATGTTTTTGGTAAAAGCAATTCAAAAGATGTTGCTAATGAAATGGGAATTAATTTTATTTCAGAAATACCTATAGATCCAGAAATGGTTAATTTAGTAGATAAAGGAAAAATTGAATTTTATTTAAGAAATACACCTGAATTTGGACAAGATTTCCAATCAAAAGTATTAGATACATTATAATTTTAAATCTATAAGAAAAAATTTTCTTATAGATTTTTTTTTAATTGAAATTATGATATTATAATATAAAAGGATAGGAGTAAATATGAATATTGCTTTAATTGCGCACGATAAGAAAAAAGGACAAATAGTTAAGTTTGCTGTAAAGTATAAGGAAAAATTAAAAAAATGTAATTTGTTTTCCACAGGTACGACTGGAAAAAGAATAGTAGATGCTACTCAGTTAGATATTCGTAGATTTATGTCAGGACCGATTGGTGGCGATCAACAAATAGGTTCTAAAATTGCTAAAGATGAACTAGATTTAGTAATTTTTTTAAGAGACCCATTAACAGCTCAACCTCATGAACCAGATGTACAAGCTCTTTTAAGGCTTTGTGATGTTCATCATATACCTTTAGCTACTAATATTGTATCAGCTGAATTATTAATGACTATTTTAGATCAAGAAAATATATGGAGAAAGTTAAAAAAAGAATATAACTAATATTATTCCCTTTTAAATGATTAAAAGGGATATTTTTTTAAAAGTCCACAATTTTTGAGTTATCCATACTTTTTTGTGGATAAGTGCATAACTTTGTTGATAACAAAGGAATGTTCCCACGAAATATAGTGTGTGCAAAAGTTATCCACAGATTTCGGTGTATAACTTACCATTTTTTGTTTATAACTATGGTGTTCTTAACAAAAATACAAAGTTATCAACAGTTTATTAACAGGTTATTTGATTTGTATCTTTTTTTAACTGTGATATAATACTTGTGGAATCAAAAGGAGGCTTTAAATTGAAATTTAAAAAAGTTTTATTATATTTATTAATATTAACAATTTTTATAAGTTTAGTTGGATGTGTTGAAAGTAATGAAAAGCAAACTGGAGATGATAAAAATTCAATTTATCCAATAAAAATAGTTGATGGGATGGATAGAGAAATAAATATTGAAAGTGAACCTAAGAGAGTTATTTCTGTTGCTCCAAGTGTTACAGAGACTATTTATAAATTAAATAAACAAGATATTTTAGTTGGTAAAACTGAATATTGTGACTATCCTAAAGAGGCTCAAAGCATAGATACAATAGGATCTTTACAACAACCAAATATTGAAAAAATCATTTCATTAAAACCTGATATTGTTTTTGCATCTACTCATTTTAAAGAAGAATCTTTAAAACAATTAGAACAGTTAGATATCAAAGTTGTTATGATTTTTTCTCAAAAGAGTTTTGAAGGTGTATATTCAAATATTGATTTAATGGGAAAAATTTTAGGTGCTAAAAAAAAGGCTGAAAATGTAATAGATGAAATGAAAAAGGAAGTAAAATATGTAAAAGATACAGTAAAAGATTTAGAAAAAAAGACAGCTTATTATGTTGTAGGTTTTGGTAATGGAAATGATTTTACAGCAACTGGCGAAACATTTATTAGTGAAATGATAGAAATGGCTGGTGGAATAAATATTGCTAAAGATGCTACAGGTTGGCAGTATTCCTTAGAAAAATTAATAGAAAAGAATCCAGAAGTTATTATATCTAGGAAAAAATTTATTGATGAACTAAAAGTAGCGAATGGTTATAAATCATTAGATGCTATTAAAAATGATCGAGTTGTACCTGTAAATAATAATTTAGTTGAAAGAATGGGACCAAGATTATCTAAAGGTCTTTTGGAATTAGCTAAGGCAATTCATCCAAAAGCTTTTGAGTAAAGAGTTGATTTTATGAAAAGCATAACAAGAACTAATTATTATATATATATATTAGGTTTATTTTTTACTATAATATTAGCTACTACTATTGGTGTAGCTGATATTAATTTTTTAGATACATTAAAAATAATATTTTCTAGATTACCTTTTATTAAAAGATTTATAGATTTATCTTCAGTTAAAGACACATCTGTTTTGATAGTTTTAAATTTAAGATTACCAAGAGTTATACTAGCTTGTTTAGTAGGGATTGCTTTGTCAACATCTGGTGTAGTTTTTCAAGCAATTTTTAAAAATCCTATGGCTGACCCATATATTTTAGGTATTTCATCTGGAGCAGCTTTTGGAGCTACTTTAGTTTTAATATCTTCAATTAGTTTTTCAATTTTAGGATTTTCTGCTGTATCTATCGGAGCATTTATCGGAGCTACTTTAACTACTTTTTTAGTTTTAAAAATATCAGCTTTATATTCTAACAAATCAATTGTAACACTTTTATTAGCAGGATTAGCTATTTCATTTTTCTTATCAGCATTGATTAATTTACTTATGACATTAAATCATGATAAAATAGAGTCGATAGTTTTTTGGACTATGGGGTCTTTAACATCAGCAAGTTGGCAAAAGATTATAATTACATTTTTCCCAGTAAGTATAGGTGTTTTTATATTTTGGTATTTTAGAAGAGATTTAAATGTATTATTAATGGGAAATAATGTAGCAAAAAATTTAGGATTAAATGTCGATTTATTGCAAAGGATTTTATTAATTACTGCCTCTATTGTAACAGCTTCTGCTGTAGCAGTAAGTGGTATTATAGGTTTTGTAGGTTTGATAATACCTCATGCTATTAGATTGATTGTAGGTCCTAATCATCAAAAACTTTTAGGTATGACTATATTTGGTGGAGCATTTTTTATGATATTAGCTGATAGTATATCTAAGATATTAATACAACCTATGGAAATTCCTATAGGTGTAATTACAGCTTTGATAGGAGCGCCTTATTTTATATTTTTATTAATAAAAAATACTAAAAAAATTAATTAGGAGTTTAGTTATGGGAAATATTAAAGTAAATAATTTAAATCATTTTTATGAGGATACTCAAGTTTTAAAAGATATAAATGTTAATTTAGCAAATAAAGATTTTATATCTATTATTGGGCCTAATGGGTCGGGAAAGACTACATTTATTAAAAAACTTTTAAAAATTTTAAATTTAAAAGAAAACTCTATATTTTTAAACAATGAAGATATTTTGTCTTTTAATAATAAAGAATATGCTAAAAAGGTAGCGTCAGTTTTTCAACACAATTCTATAGGCTATGATTTTAGTGTAAAAGAAATAGTATTAATGGGAAGAACTCCTTATATTAATAGACTAGAAGGAGAAACAAAAAAAGACCTTAAAATAGTTAATAAAGTTTTGAAAGAAATTGATTTATGGAAATTAAAAAACAGATCATATTTATCTCTTTCTGGTGGTGAAAAACAAAGAGTTATTATTGCAAGAGCATTAGTTCAAAAACCAGATGTCTTGATTTTAGATGAACCGATTAATCATTTAGATATTAAACATAAAATGGAAATTATGAAATTGATTAAAGACTTAAGTTTAAGCAAAGATATTGTAATAATAATGATTTTACATGATTTAAATTTTACATATAAATATAGCGATTACTGTATACTCTTAAATAGTGAAGGAAGAGTTCATAAAAAAGGAAGTCCTAAAGAAGTTATTAATAAAAAAAATATTAATAAAGTTTATAATGTAAATATAGATATTATTGATTATAATAACGGCGAAAAAATTATTGTAGTGCCAATTAAAAAATAAAAAGCCCACTAATTGTGAGCTTTAATCTTTGTTTTCTAAAAAATTCATATCTGATATTTTTAAAAAATTATATAATTGTTCCTTTTCTTCATTTGTAAAAGCTTTGATATTTTGATCATTTCCAGATTTATTAGATAGATAATTTAATTGTAATTTATTTATAATATTATCACAAATTGTAGCAGTTTTTTCAACTTTTGTTGGAATATATTGCATTAAATTAATCCATATTTTATCGACTTTATTATTCCATACACCATTTGAATTTCTAGTATCTACTAATAAACTATTATAAGTTTTTTTTGAAATTAAATTTTTTATTTTTTCAGAAATTTCTTTTGCCTGATCTACAGTTATTGATTTATCATTGTTTTTCCAATAAATTAAGTCTCGGTCGTCATATGTTTTAATTACCTCATCTTTAATTTTCATAAATATCCCTCCACAACTTTTTTACCCATAAATAAATGAATAAAACAAAAAAAGAGGATTATTTAATATTTATATATTTTTTCAAAGCTTTTAAGACTCCATTATTATTATTTGTAGTTGTGATAAAATCAGCGTTAATTTTTGCTTTTTCAGATCCATTTTCCATAGCTATTCCTATTTTAGCCATTTTAAGCATAGTAGCATCATTATCATTATCACCAATTGCTAAAGAATTATTAAAATCTATATTAAGATATTTAGATACATTTTTTAATGCATTTCCTTTTGTAATTCCTTTTACCATAATATCTATAGCTCCTTCAAATGAAGAAACTATTTCTAGACAATCTATTTTTTCTAAAAATTCATATAGTTTTTTATACTTTTTCTTATTTTTTTCAATAATTAAAATTTTGAAAATAGGATCTTTATCTTTTAATTGATTTAATGGGTTATCAATTATATTAATATCTATTTTATCTTCTTTATCTAAAGATTCATTTTCTTTTTTCCATTCTTTTAGCAAGTATTTATATTCTTTTGAATAAATTTTTTGATCTGTATAATATTGATAAAAAGAATTTTCTTTTTCTAAAAGAGTAAAAATCTTTTTAAGAATTTTAAAATCTATTTCATGACCTTCCATAACTTCATTTTTTAATGGATTATATATAAATCCTCCATTACAAGATATTAAAGGTGTTTTTAGATTTAATTCGTTATGATATCTTTTTGCAGCGGTAAAGGTTCTTCCAGTAGCAATTACAACTTTAATATCATTTTCTTGTAACTTTTTAATATATTTTTTGGTTCCTATAGTAATTTCATTATATTGATTTAATAATGTTCCGTCTAAATCCAGACCAACTATTTTTGTACTCATAATATCCTTTCTTTTTGATTATTTTGTAGGTTTAAATTTTTTATATTTCTGTTTAAATTCTTTTTTAAATTCATACATTCTTTTATCTGCAATTTTTAATAAAATATCAAAAACCATTGATTCATCTGGTGAAACAGATATCCCGTAACTAAAAGTTATATAAAATTTATTTCCATCATATGAAAAGAAATTGTTTTTGAAATAGTCTAAAATTTTTTCCATTTTTTCTTTAGCTTTATTTTTTTTAGTGGAATCTAAAATTAATACAAATTCGTCTCCACCTATTCTTGCAAATATATCTTTTTTTGAAATATTCTTTTTAATATGATTAGATAATTCAATTAAAGCTTTATCTCCAACTGTATGACCAAAATTGTCATTTAGTAATTTCAGATAATTTAAATCAATTAAGACAAATGAAAAAGATTTAGAGTGACTAATAGCGTAACTAGAATATTTTTCAAATACTTCTGAGAAAAAAGAACGGTTATATATATTAGTTAATTTATCATATTTAGAAAGTTTAATCATTTTTTTCAAAATATTTTTAGATTGTATAATAGTTTTTATAATATTGATATAATAATCAGTAATTTCTATTTCTTTTTCAGTAAATTTTGTTTTGCTATCTAAGTTAATTATTCCGTATATTTCGTCTTTATGACTTATAGGAATAGATAAAACTTCAGTAATATCTTTGTCGATAACAGAATTTAAAAGCATTTGTTTTTTAGATATTTCCTCTTTATTATAATTAGGTTTTATTTTAATTGCTTCTTTAAAATTCAAATTAGAGTTTTTATAAATAAAAGTTTCAGAAATATGTAGTTTTACATCTTTTAATTTTTTATAGTCATAACCGACAACTGTTTGAAAATGAAAACTAGATGATTTTTTATCAAAAAGCAGAAAAGATCCTTTACTAGCATTAGGAAAAATATCTATAGATTTTTTTAAAATAAGTTTATAAATATTTTTATAGTCTTTATTGTTAATTAAAAATTGATTGATTTCTAGGTGCATATTTAAGATTTTATTTTTAAATAATAAATCTTTGGACATAGGAATCCTCCTTTTTCTTATTATATCAGAAAAAGATTATAAATTAAATAAATAATAATCAATTAAAAGATTTAATATATTTTTAAGATTTATAATATATAATATAAATATACAAAGGAGGTAAATATGCCTAATATACCTATATCTGTTTATTGGACAGTGATTATAATTATTTTAGTTGTTCTAGAAGTATTAACAATGAATTTAGTAGCAATTTGGTTTGCTGCAGGTGCTTTAGTTGGTTTGATTTTATCTCTTTTAAATTTTTCTTTAATAATACAGATAGTTGCTTTTTTAATAATATCTGCTATTTTGCTTTTTTATACAAAGCCTTTTGTTAAAAAATATTTAAAAGTAGGTATTCATAAAACAAATGTAGATAGTGTTATTGGGGAAAAAGGGATTGTTATTAAACCTATAGAAAAACATACTTCTGGATTAGTAAAAATCAATGGTCAAACTTGGACAGCTATATCATTTAATGATGAAGATATAGATAAAGATGAAGAAATTATTATTATGGCTGTTGAAGGCGTTAAGTTAATAGTAAAAAGGAGTGATTAAATATGTTTCAATTTATAGCCCTTGGTATTTTAATTTTATTAGGGATTATTTTAGTAGTTGTCAATGTAAGAATTGTACCTCAGTCAAATGCATATGTAATTGAACGATTAGGAGGCTATTTACAAACTTGGGATGTAGGATTAAATATTAAAATTCCTATAATTGATAGAATAGTAATGAAAGTTTCATTAAAAGAAAAAGTAGTGGATTTTCCACCTCAACCTGTTATCACGAAAGATAATGTTACAATGTCAATAGATACAGTTGTATATTATCAAATAACAGATCCTAAGTTATTTACTTATGGAGTAGATCAACCAATTGTAGCAATTGAAAATTTAACAGCTACTACTTTAAGAAATATAATAGGTAATTTAGAATTAGATGAAAGTTTATCATCTAGAGATTTAATTAACACAAAGATGCGTTCTATATTAGATGAAGCTACAGATCCTTGGGGAATTAAAGTAAATAGAGTAGAAGTTAAAAATATTCAGCCTCCTACTGATATTCAAGAAGCGATGGAAAAACAAATGAGAGCTGAAAGAGAAAGAAGAGAAAAAATCTTAAGAGCTGAAGGAGAGAAACGTTCTTCAATATTAGTTGCTGAAGGTAAAAAAGAAGCAGCAATTAGAAAAGCCGAAGGTGATGCAGAAGCAATTAAAAAAGTTAAAGAGGCACAAGCTGCCGGTATTGAAATGATTAAAAATGCTGGAGCAGATGAAAGAGTTATTGCTTTAAGATCGCTTGATGCACTTAAAGAAGTTGCAGATGGAAAGGCTACAAAGTTAATAATACCATCTGATATTCAAAATATGGCTGGTTTAGTTTCTTCACTTTCTGAAGTTAATCAATTTACTAAAGAAGACTAAGTATTTAAAGTATTAGTGATGTTTTTAAATATATTCATTTTAATTTAATGATTTTATATTTAAAATAAATATTCATAAAAAAGTAAGAGCTAGCTTTATTAAAATATAGAGTTAGCTCTTATTAAAATTATAATAGAATTTTAATTAATATAATAATATTCACAATTTTTTTCATTTATATTTAAAAATAATTTTGAATAATCATTTGATTGTTTATCAAGTATTTGTTGAGCTTTAAAATAATTTATTTCTGTTAAAAGGTTTTTAGTTTCGGATTTATTTTGAGAGATTATTAAAAGTATATTAAATAGGAAATGATTTTTTAATTTATAGTAATTATAATTATATTCTAATTCATTTAAAGGCTCATTTTTATAACATATTATTTTTTTATAAATATTTTTTTCTATATTTTTATTATTTTTAAATTTGATTTTATTATTTTCATTATAAGTTATACATTCTTTTTTAATTTCTTTTATTATTTTTTTTGTTTTTTTAGAATTAGGATATTTATTACAATTAATCCAACTTGAAATTAAATCTATTGAATATGATTGTTTATAAATGAATGATATTATATTTCTTATAAGAAAATTTTGATATGTTTCTAAAGTTCTAGACCTAGATTTAATATTTATTAACATTTTTTTCATTTTGTAATTGAAATTTTTTTCTCTTAGATCTGAGATTACCAAATCAAATAATACTGAGAATTTTTTATTAACTTTATAATTTATTTGAAGATTATTATTTATTTGAAGATGTATTTCTTTATTAAATAATTTTTCTAAGTCACAGTTATCTTTTTTAAATAACTTTAATAGCCACATTGTTTATCCTTTCATTTTTATATTTAATGTATTAATTTTATTTTCAACTTATAAACTAAATTTGGAAATATTTAATTCAAGATTTAAAGTACCTATTTATATAATATGAGAATTAAAAAATCTTAAATTTTAATGAGTTTAAGAAAATAAAATGATGAATATATTTTGTCTAATTTTTTCAATGTATTTATCTTAATTTCTTTCAAAGAATTTACATATTAAATGCTCATTTACATATTTATATTAATATATCTAGATTTGGTGATTTAATAATTTTTTTACCTATTACTAAATATTAAAAGAATAAATATGATTTTATTTTATATTTCTGATTTTAATTTATTTAATTTTCATTTTGGATATTATTATTTGAATCTATTGATTTTATAACTAAATTTCCAAATTTGAATTTATAAACTTCAATATATACAGTCTTTGCAATTTTTCTTAATTTATTTTTCAATTTTTTAGCTTTTTTAAATATTTTATTAGGTACTATTAAATCAATATTTTCATATTCTTGATTTTCTATATTTCCGAATTTAAGTTTTGAATTCTTTAATATTTCAAGTAAATCATCTTTATAATCAAGCTCACTATATTTGACTGTTAAGATCATAGTTTTTAAATATATTTCATTACTCATATTTATTTGTATATTTTAAATATACATCCCCCTTTATTATATTCAAAATGATAATAATTCAGAAGCCATAAAGACTTCTGAATTTTTGATTAAATTTCAAATTTTGATACAGTTTCTTGCATATCTTCAGCTAATTTAGCTAAACTTTCACTAGCCTCAGAAATCTGTTCCATCGATGCTGTTTGCTCTTGAACTGATGCTGAAGCTTCTTCTGTTCCAGCTGCATTTTCTTCTGATATAGCTGATAAATTTTCTATTATATTAATAATTTCTGTCTTTTTTTCTGTCATATTTTCTGTTGAAGCGTTTAGATTATTAACTACTTTTTTAACTCTTTCTATTGCGTTTGAAATTCCTTCGAATTTATCATTTGTGTTATCTAGACTTTCAGATTGTTTAACAACTATTTTACTTGCTTTTTCCATAGTTTTAACACCTTTATCAGTCATATTACTTAATGTATTAATAGTACTTGAAATTTGACTTGCAAAATCATTAGTTTCTTCAGCCAAGTTTCTTATCTCATCCGCAACTACAGCAAAACCTTTACCTGCTTCACCAGCTCTAGCCGCTTCAATAGATGCATTTAAGGCAAGTAAATTAGTTTGCTCTGCAATTTCTTGTATTTTACCACTAGCTGATTCTATCTTATCTGCATTTTTATTAGTTTTTATTATAATGTCTTGTACTTCACTTGCGGCTTTATTGTTTGCTTTTGTTTTTTCTTCAAGGTTAGCTAATACATTAAAACCTTCCTCTTTTAACTTATCTACTTCTTTTGCAGAATCATCTAATGTTTTTACTAATTTAATTTCAGAATTAATTATTTGTCCTAAATTATTGATTTCTTCAGCTCCATCGCTAGTTTCTTTAGCCTGATCATTAGCTCCATTTGCAATTTCTTGAATAGTTTGAGCCACTTCATTAGCAGCTTCTTTTGATTGATTACTCATAGCTGTTAGTTCTTCTGATGAAGAAGAGACGTTTTCACTTGCATCAGATACATTTTTTATTATTTCAATAAAACTTTTTTGCATTTTAGCAAGTGATTTAGTTATATCACCTATTTCATCATTTCTTTCTAAGTATTTAACTGCTTCACTATCTTCATCAAAACGTAAATCATAATTAGATAATTTATCAATTATTTTTGATAAATTATTAATTGGTTTTACAATTTTAGCATTTGAAAATGTAATACCTATAATTATAGCACCAATGACTGATAGGATAGCAACTATTAATATAGTAGTTAAAAGTTTTTTTTCAGCAGCAGCATCACTATCAGAACGAGCTCCTAGTAATTTCCAGCCTGTTGTTTCCATTTTTTTAAAATAAATATATTTATCATTTCCTTTGAAGTTATAATATACACCAGATTCATCATTATTTTCAACAGCTTTGGCAAGTTTTTTAACAGGTATAGGTTTACCTACAAGAGACTCATCTGGATGATTAATAAAATTGTTTTCTTTATCTACTAAAACAACATATCCATTTTTACCAATTTTTTTACTAGAGATTTCTTTAGATAAACTAGTAATATTTATATCTACGCCAATTACTCCAACAAAATCATCGTTATTATATAAAGGAATAGCTCCTGTAACAACTGTATCTCCTGATGAAGCATCAGCATAAGGTTTTGTCCATATTGGATCTTTTGATCCCTTTGCCTTTTTATACCATGATCTATTTCGAGGATCAAAATCCTCTGGTAGCTCTTGTTTTGGCATAAGATGCATATTACCATTTTCTGTTCCAACATAAACATTCATTACTTCACTATAACCTGTTAGATAATTATCTAAAATATCTAAAACTTTATATTTAGACGTTAATGTTGAACTGATTTTTTGTATATCTTTGTTTTGGCTTAACATAATTAAACTATTATTATATCCTTCAAAAAATTTATCAAAACCATCTGTTAACTCAATTGTTGAACTGTTGGTATTTTCAGTAATGTTATCTCTTAAAGTTTCAATAGCTATTGTCTCACTGAAAAATCCTAAAATAGCTAGTGGTACAATAATTACAATACTTAAAATGATTATCAATTGTTTTTTCATAATTTTTAAACCCCTTTTTAAATTTTAATTAATTAAAATACTAACTTTATTTTGAAATGTTAATATATATTTCACTTTGATAAGGAAAAAATTTATATTTGAAACTAGTTTATTGAAAAAATAATTATAGCATTATTAAAACTAGCGACTTTTTATATTTAAATTTAATATAAATGATTTTAATTTAGTATGTTTATTGGATAAAAAAATTATTTATCCAATATTTTTTCTAAAATATTTATTAATTTATCTAATCCTGGTTTATCTACTAAATAATCTGCAAAATCTTTTACTTCTCTTTTAGTTTGTTCATTAATTACACTAGAAAAAACTAATACTGGTACATTGTACTTTTTCTTTATTTTTTTAGATAATTCAATTCCATCCATCTCAGGCATTTCAATATCTGTTATTAATAAATCATACTCATCATTAAAGTTATTTAAAGCCATTTTTCCATTTTCAAAAGTTTCATAGGTAATATCACCAGAAGATAATTTTTCTTCTATTTTTTTTCGAATTAGTTTATTATCTTCAGCCACCATAACATTTATATCTTTATATTTTTTATTAAATTCTAATGAACTTAAATCTTTTCTAGCTACTTTATTATATATATTTTCTAAAGATAAAAATTTAACTATTTCATTATTAAATTTATATATACCTTTTACTAAATGGTCTTTATCATTAACCATTCCAGATACTTCTTCTAATTCTAAGTTTTCAACACTATCAATACTCAATGGACTTTGTACTATAAATGCATATAATCCACCATTAAATTGTGTTACTATGATCTTATCTATATCAATTTCTTTATAACTTAAAACCTTACCTAAATCAATACAAGGTATTACTTTATCTCTGTATTGAAACATTCCTTTAATATTTTCAGAACTATTTGGCATATTTGAAAGTCCTGATATTTTGTTAATAATATCCTTTGAATCAACTGAATCTACTTTAGATATGTTAAAGCCATATCTATCATTTCCAATGTTAAAAGTTACTAATTTCTTATACATTATTCCCCCCTTAAATTTAATTTGTAAAAAAAGCATTTCTTTTTTTCTTAATAGTTTTATTTGCTTTTTTTCTTGCCTTTTTTATATCTATATTTTTTTTACAAGCAAAACAAAGTGAATGTTTAGGTGGTATTTTTATACCACAGTTTTTACATAAACTAAATTCATCTAAATCTTTTTTAACTTCTAATCTTCCTTTGCGTACATAATTTAAAATTTCTTTTTTAGGTATATCTAAAGCTTCATGAACTTTGCTTATTGTCGCATTTGGATTTTCATAAATATAATGTTTAATTATTTGGAAATTAGTCATAGTAGTTTTCAAACAATCTTTACATAAACCATTAATTGTATTTCCAGACAATTTACCACATTTTTTACAACTTATTATAGAGTTTTTTTCTTTATCTTTGCTACAAGATTTACAAAGTTCACTTTCTCCTTTGAATAATTTATTACAAGATAGGCATGTCTTTAGCATAATTCCTCCTATATTAATTAAATTTTTTATTTTTTTAATACAATACTGTCTATTTGAATTATAAAATTATCATTATTTTTTGAGTTTTGATTTATGATTTTGAATACATTATTTGAAATATTCTGAATAACTATTTTTATAATTTTCCATTTTAACAATCTCCATTTATTTCTTTAAAACTTTCAATAAATTCTTTAACTAAAGTTTTATCAAATTGAGTTCCTGAATTATCTTTTAGTTCTTGTATAGCCATTTTATGAGGTAATGGTCTAATTCTGTAAGGCCTTTTAGTTGTCATCGCATCGTATGCATCTGCAATAGATATGATTTTAGCTAATACATTTATTTCTTTATCAGTCTTATTGAATGGATATCCATTACCATCCATTCTTTCATGATGGTCTAAGATTAATTTGTCGATTCCTTCAAATCCACCAATTGAATTTAAAAATATATAGCCATAACAAGGGTGTTTTTTTATTGACTCATATTCATTTTTAGTTAATCTTTTTTTCTTTTTTAAGATGTTTTTATCAATAAATAATTTTCCAATATCATGTAATAAACTCCCACATTTTAAAATATGCTTTTCTTTTTCAGAAAGATTTAACCTATTAGCTAATTGTAATGAATACTTTTTTACTCTCTTACAATGTCCGCTTGTATATTTATCTTTTTTTTCTAAAAAACAAATATAATCATTAACATCTTTAGTTGAAATGTTTTTATAATTATTAAATTGATTTTTAAAATCAATATATCGTTCTAAAAAAATTGAGTCCATTTTTCCCCCTTAAGAATCATTTCTAAAAGTAAATTTATATCCAGATCCCCAAATTGTTTTTATCTTAAATTTATTTATATTTAATTTTTTTATCTTTTTACGTAAATTATTAATATGTACTGTTAAAGTATTTAAATTACCTATTGGTTTATATTCCCATATATCTTTATATAGTTTTTCTTTATCAATAATTACATTCTTATTTTGTAAAAAATAAGATAATATTTTATACTCAGTATCTGTAAGTTTTTGAGATTTATTGTTATTGGTTAGACACTGATTTTTAATTTTAATAAATTTAGTGACTGTAGAAAAGTCATTTTGAATTTTTCTTTTCCAGCGTTTTTCTTGATTAATCTTTGATTTGAGAATTACAAAAAATTCTTTAATTAAAATAGATCTTAAAATATAGTCATCTATTCCTAATTCAAAATATTTTAACAAAATCTTTAAATCTTTTTTATGATTTAAGACAATAATCGAAATTTCATACTTTCTTCTTAATTTTTTGCATAAAGTATATGTTTTTTCTGAATATAAATTGTAGCCTACTAGTATGATTTTTATATTATTTTTATTTATAAATTCAAATATAGAATTATTATTTATTTTAAAAATTATATTAAAATTAAAATTTTCAAAATAATTTCTTATTCTTTTATAGAAATATTTATCTTTATCTAATAATAAAATATTAATTAACATTTAATTTTTCCTTTCATAAATATTTTAGGAAAGTTATTTTTGTGTAAAAAAATGAAATTCAGATGGTTTTAAAATTAATTATAGATTTAATTGAAGTTTTATTCAATTAATATCTTATTTGTAATTTGGTTCTATCACTAATAGCTTCATGATTAAATTAAGTATTTTTATTTTTTTGAAAGGGGATGGTGTAATATTTTTCAAATTATTTTATTCAAAATATCTTGCGATCTTATTATTTAATATATAGTTCTAATCTTAATTTTATTATTAAGAAAATAGATTTTTTAAATAGGAAAATATATATAAAACCAAATGGACTTGAATTTATTTAATAATTGGATTTATTTAATTTTATAAGGGAATATAAAATTAATTTATTCTTTATAATCCATTTGGTTTTAAGGCTTGATTTTATATCATTAAATTGCAAATTTTGATCTAGATCTATAGGAAATATAATTTTTATCTGTCTAAATGCTGTTATTTTTATTATAGATAAATCTTTCATTCAATTTATAATTAACAACTTTTTGATGTATTTTTCATTTTATACATCTTTTTATCAGCTTTTTCAATTGATCTAAAAAATTCTTTTTTTTCTTTTAATTTTTGGATTCCATAAGAAAAGTTTATTTTAAAACTAAATTTATTTTGATTACTTATTTCTTTATTTATCTTTTTCATAGTTGTATTTATATGAAGCACATTTGGATTATTAAAAATTAATATAAATTCATCTCCGCCAAATCTTATAACTAAATCATCATTATTAACTTTATTTTTTAAAACTTTTGAAAAATATACTAATACTTTATCACCAATCATATGACCGAATTTATCATTTATACTTTTAAAATCATTAATATCTATCATTACAATATACTTTAATTCTTGACATTCATTTTTTAGCCAATTATTTAGAAAATGTCTAGAATGTGTTTCAGTTAATAAATCATAATTACTTAATTTTTCTAATGGTTTTATAATTTTATATTTTGTTAAAAATATTCCTAGGCTAATAGCTACTAATATAGATAAAAATCCGACTATTAAAATAGCTTTATTTAGATTATTTTTTGCATTTATTATTTCTGTTTGTGATTGATTCCCAATTATAGTCCAACCTGTAGAATCCATTTTTTTAAAATGCAAATATTTTTGTTTATTATTATATGTATAATGTTAATAGGTAATCCTTTGAAGTAATCTCCAGATTTTCCCCTAACCCACACCGTACGTGAGACTTTAACCTCATACGGCGTTCCATCAAAGTTAGATTTTCATAATTTTACTATTTCCGATTAGTTTACGCAGCTTGTTAAGTCTCTTGAGTGCAATCTTATTTCTAATACTTTCTCCAATTCTTTTCATGTATATCAGTTGATTTCGTTCATTTTCTTCATAAATTAATTTGTAAACATCTGCTGTAACTATTATAATGTTATTATAATTATCAGTTCCACCTAATTCTAAAGGTTTCTTATGTGTACATTTTAATTCACCTATTTGTAGGTCTTTATTTGTAATAAAACAACGACCTTGTTGTCCAGCCATTTTAGATAATATATTGTCATTAAATTCAATGGTTTGACCTCTAATAGGATTAGCAAGCATATATTTAAACATATTTGAATTAACACTTTGTAATTCAGTATGTATTTTAGCTCTTTCACTTGATTTGTAATTACAAGTGTTCTGAGTAAAACCATATGGGATGCTAAACTTTATGCCTCCAATGGGAAATAATCTGATCTTGCATACACTATAAGCTTTGTAGTTGTATTTTCCATAAAGTTTATCAAAAGTTTTTGAAGTCTTTCCTTGTTTATTTAGGATTGACTTCAATCGGTTTTCTAAGGTTTTGTTAACTAAAAAAGCTATCAAATTAAAATCTAAATTAACTCGTGTTGCTACTCTATAATAGTTATGGAGTCCTAGAATCATCGAATTAAGTTTGTTCACTTCTTTCGCTGAATTAGTTCGCCTAACCCTTATTACTTGAGATTTGAGTTTCTTAACTGCTTTATTAAAAGCCTTAATGGACATTTTTGATTTACATACATATTTATGCCCCTTTTTAAAAGTTTTTAGTCTGAATCCAAGAAATTTCATGTAATTTGTTCTAAGATTAGTGATTTTTGTTTTACTTTTGCTTACTTCAAGTTTAAGTCTTTCATTTAACCATTTAGTTGTTGCAATTTTGATTTTACAAGCTGTTTCGTAATCTTCACACATTAATGTTACATCGTCCGCATAGCGGACAATGTAGAATCGCTTTAAATTACTGCGTTTTTTAATTGCTGTAATTTTGTTGTTGTTATTTGAGTATTCATATTCAGTAGAAAATGTTTCAAATTGATCACTTAACCACCAGTCGAGTTCATTGAGTACAACATTAGCAAGTAATGGAGAAATCAAACCGCCTTGAATCGTTCCTTTATTAGGAATGCCTTCTCCTTTAATTTCTGAAGAAAGTGACTTTTTTAGAATTGATAAAAGGTTTTTATCATGAATGCCCAAGGTCCAAAGTTGTTTTATTAGCTTTGAATGACTTACGTTATCAAAAAAGCCCTTAATATCTATGCTTACCGCATAGTTCAATTTGGTTAGGTTTATCAAACTACTTACTCTTGCTATTGCATGGTGTGCACTTCTATTTGGTCTAAAACCATAGCTGTGGTTGTGAAATTTCACTTCACAGATTGGTTCTAAGACCTGTTTTATACATTGCTGTATTAAACGATCTTCTATGGTTGGTATACCAAGTGGTCTCATTTTACCATTTTTCTTTTCTATAAATACTCTTCTAATCATATGTGGATTATATAAACTGAGTCTTTTATTAACTAAATTAATAAGTTCTTCGGTTGTTAGAGCTTTTAAATCTTCAATTGTTTTACCATCAACCCCAGGAGTTTGACTTCCTTTATTAGTTTTTAAATTTCTAAAAGCTAATCGGATGTTTTTACTAGATGTAATTATTGACATTAAATCTTTAAAATTAGCGTTGTTTTCACTTTTCTTATATAAATCATCGAATGTTTCTTGCATTTGATAGTACTCGTTATTTCTTAAAATACCTTTCTTATTTACTTCGTTTTTCCCGTGCATAAGTCGTTTACTCCTTACTAAGTTTCAACTCTCTTAGTCTCACCAGAACCTTATGCAAATAGCAATTTATTTAATCATTTTCTTTTGACTTGAGGCTATCCCTCCACCTCTTATTATCAAGGTTTCTTCGGTACTATACCTCTACTTTCACCAATATAACGTGATGTTATAGCTCTTAAACACCTTTCCATCACTCCACTTCATAGGGATTAAGCCCTTCATGTCATTGGCTTATCACGTTCCAAATGATCTATCTTTTCATGTATCCGTAGGTAATGCTTTGAGTCTGTTAGCTTGGGTTATCCTTTTTAATAACCAAGGTCTTTCATAGTCCGGAATCTTACTTAACCTTACTAACAACAGACTTTGCTGTTATAATCATTTCTGACCATTGATGTTTTAGACCCGTACATTCACATTTTTGTCAGAATCCTTAATGAATTCATTCTTACCATAGATATTTTATAGAGTACCAGGCTATGGCTTACACACTCTACCTCTAGAGCGATTTCGATTGTTTCTTAATTTTCGGTAACTGTCACCTGACTTCACCGAGCTTATTACAAAAGCTTCCCTAATTAAACTAATGCAATTCGGAGTATTATACCAAACCCTTCCGAGCGTTAACTCTTCATTTGATTTGTCGATCATTTAGTTCTAAATTATTAAGTTTAGGCAATTCTTTTCAAATTGCAACATGTCGCGCATAGACACTACCTTCATTAGAACTATTAATAGCTTCATTAATTTTTTTAATAGGCATATTCTTATTAATTAACATTTCATTTGGATGAAAAATGATTTTTCTTTCTTTATCTAATAATACAGGATAGCCATCTTTTCCAATATTTTTATTTAATAAATCTTTAGATAAATTTTCAAGATAAATATCTAGACCTATTACCCCTACAAATTTATTTTTTAAATGAATTGATATAGCGCCAGTTACAACATATTTGTTTGATGATGCATCAATATACGGGGAAGTCCATACTGGTTTTTTTGTTTCCTTAGCTAATTTGTACCATAATCTTTTTTTATGATTAAAATTTTCAGGTAAATCTTTATTAGGCATAATGAATAGTTTGCCTTTTTCAGTTCCAATGTATGCTTTAGATAAATTATTAAAACCTTTGAGATAATTATTTAACGTTTTAATTAACGCATTTTTGGAAACGTTTTCACATTTTTTGGTAATGTTTTTATTGCTAAGCATAATAAGACTTTTATTATAACTTTCAAAATATTTATCATACTCGTCGACTATTTGATGAGTCATATTTTGAGTATTTTCTTTAAGTTTTTTATCTAATAAATTAATTGCGGTATTTTTAGTAAAAACACCGATAATAATTATAGGAATAATTATTACAATACTAAAAATAACTATTAATTTCTTTTTCATCAAATTACAACTCCTTTAAAATAAAAACTTAGTTGTTTTTATAATCTATGATGTTTTCAACTAGTATTAGACCTTACTTTTATATCTTTAGTATATTCATAAAATCAGATAAATCTGATATTCGTCATCTTTTTATAAATAATATTTTTATTTTTAAAATTTTAATCAAACCTTTCTTTTAACTAAATAATCGGTTTTATTAAAACCAATTTTTTTATATAACCCATGAGCATCTTTTGTCTTTAAAAGTTGTACAGATATATCTTTTATATCAGGATGATTTGATGTTGATTTAACTAACCATTTTCCTAATCCTTTTTTCTATAATTTTTATTAATAAAAACATCTGCAATCCAAGCAAAAAGAGATTTATCAGTAACTATTCTTGCAAAACCTATTTGAGTTTTATTTTTAAATAGAGATATAAAAATAGAGTTTTTAATTGATTTTTTTATTACTTTTCTTTTTTATGTTTTTTGCCTAATATGTTTTATTTAGAGAATTAACAACAAAATCAATATCTATTTTTTCTTTGCTATCAGTTATAAAATAATTTCCTTTATCTATTCTCATATAATTCCTTTCATTAATTATAAATTTAGCAACCTAATAAACTTGCTATTGCATATTAATAATAACAAATAAATCTTAAAAGTAGATAAAAGATAAATTTATATTCTTAATACTTGTGAACTTTATTTCAAATGTTAAAATTTTTCCATTCTATCATTAGAAATAGACTAGTTAAAAAATATTATTGAATAAAGAATTATAAATTCATTGGATTATTTATTTAATAAATTGATTTACTTATTGATATATATATTTTCATTAATATTTACTTAATGGTTATATTTTTTTAATTATTGATATTCTTGTTGTAAATTTCATTTTGAATATCATTACGAACTTCATATAATATTTAAAAGCTTACTATTATTTTTTAAAATATTATGATAAAATTAGTTTAATTAAGTGGTGATTTTATGAACTTTAAAAAAACAATTGTTTTATTTTTAATAATATTAATATTTATAAAACCTTCTTATGGAGAAAAAGGTTTATTTGATAATGTTCAAAAAGATTATATTAATAAAAATCAAGATAAAGTTTATACTATAGGTCTTTATCCAATGTCAGGTAAAGATTATTTTAATTATGAAAATAAAACCTATGGATATATGCTAGATCTTGTTAAAATTCTTAAAAGTAATACTAATCTAGAATTTAAATTAAAAGTTTTTCCTTCGTGGGATGATGTATATAATTCTTTCTTAACAGGAGAAATTGATTTATTATTTGGAGCTAATAAAACTAAAAAACGAGAAGAAAAAATGATATTTACTCAACCTTTAGATAAAATTCCTTATGCCATTTTTATTAATAAAGAATCTAATTTATTAACTATTGGAGATTTTGAAAATAAAATACTTGGATTTACAAAATCTGATATGATTATTGATATTTTTAAAAAAGAGTATAATAATTTGGATTATAAACAAAAAATATATGTTTCACAAAATCAACTTTTTAAAAAACTTAGTAATAAAAAAATTGATGGTTTTATTACTTCGGGTGGTATAATGGCTTATAAATTTCTTTATGACTATGAAGATATAAAGTTAATGACTCAACTAGATGGTATAACTTCTAATTTAAATATAGCTGCTTTAAAAGAAAATAAAATTTTGATTGACATTATAAAAGAAGTTTTAAAACAGCCTAATATAAAAAAAGAAATTGAACAATCAAAAGATGATGCAGAACTTATTTTTAATCGTAAAATTTTATGTTTGACTAAAGAAGAAAAAAAATATTTAGAGAATAATAAAAAAATAACAGTTGGAGTATTAAAAAATTATCTTCCATTTGAGTTATATAAAGATGGTAAATTGTTAGGTGTAAGTGGAAAAATATTTAATTATATTTCAAAATTAATTAATTTTGAAACTAAAGTAGTAGTAGATGATTTTCATTCTTTATATGAAAAAGCTTTAGAAGGTAAAATAGATCTTTTGATTTTAGCCAAAACTGATAAAAGAGAAAAACACTTTGATTTCCCAAGGCCTTTTTATAAAGAAAGAGATATTATTTATGGAAATGGGAACTCTAAAAATATAAATTCTGTTTATCAATTAGAAAATAAAAAAGTTGCAGTAATAAAAGAATACTGGCATGAAGATTATCTTAAAAAGAATTTGAGAGATCCTAAAATTATAACTACTAGTAGTATAAAAGAATCACTTAGACTTTTATCAAATAATGAAGTAGACTATATTATTGAAAATAGATTAGTAGGAAATTATTATATTGATTTATATAGTTATAAAAATATTAAAAAGAAAGGTGTAACCACAGTTTCTTCAGCTTTATATTATGCTATTCCAAAAGGTAATAAGGCCTTAGTATCACTAATTGATAAGGCTTTAAAAATTATTGATTATAAAAAGTTAGAAAGTAAAGGTCTTAATTCTATACCACATTCAGAACCTATAAAAGTAAAAAATCAAAGAGCATTTATAGTTTTATTAATAGTTTTTTTAATTTTTTTGGTTTATTTATTATTTTATCTATTTAATAGATTAGTTAATCAAAGAGCAAAATCAAAACTTTTAAAAGAGAAACAAAAAATGATGTATAAAGATGCTTTAACAGGTTTGAAAAATAGAAGTTTTTTTAATAATCATATTAAAGATTTAAATGATGAAGAGAATTTGTGTTTCTTAATTATTGATTTAAATGATTTAAAAGAAATCAATGATACTTATGGTCATCTTATTGGTGATGAATTAATAAAAACAGCAGCAATAACATTTCAAAAAGTTTTTAAAAACTTTGAACATATTCGTTTTGGCGGAGATGAATTTTTGTTTATTACTAAAGATATATCTAAGAAAAAGTTAAATCTTTTAATTGATAAAAGCACAAAAATATCTAAAAAAACTAAAATTTCATTTGGTGATATAACCTTACAAGGTTTTTCTTTTGGCATAGGTTTTGCTATAAGAAAAAATAAAAATGAACCAATTAATAGTATTTTTGCTAGAGCAGATAAGGCTATGTATAAAGATAAAAGCAAAACCAAAAATTTATAGATGTTAAAAATCACTATTTAAAAGTAGTGATTTTTACTTTAAAACTTTTTTTAAAAATGATACAATCATCTTAAGGAGAAAATTATGAAAAAAATTAAAGAAATAGTTCTTTTTTCGATAATGGTTGCAATTTTAGGCCAGATATATTTTTATCCATTTCATATGCAATTTAAATTTTCACTAGGTGTTATAGTTTTAGGTTTTGTATTAGTTTATTTTGATGATATAAATCCTATATTAATGTCAGTTACATCAGGTATATTTATTGTTATTTTCAGGATACTACCAAATCTTTTCGCTATAACATTTAATCAAGCTTTTTTATTAGAATTTCCTTCATTTTTTTATTACTTAGTATTTGGTATTTTATTTTATCTTATAAATTTAAGAAAAAGAGTTAAAGAAAACTTTTTTTATTTATTATTTTTAATTATGATTGATTCATTTTCTAATATTGCCGAAATAATTGTTAGAATTAATAGTTATAAAGAAATAAAAGTAATTATATTAGCTATTATTTTAGTGGCAATATTAAGAACTACAATTGTTGCAATAATTCTTTATTTTATTAATCAAAGTAAAAAGAAAACGCGTAAAGAAAAATTTTATGAATTAATATTGATAAATGCTGGTTTGAATAGTGAGTTATTTTATTTAAAAAAGTCAAGTCATGCATTAGAACATATAATGGAAATAAGTTATAGCCTTTATGAAAATTTAGAAGATGGTAAAGAT
>JBNJDJ010000021.1:0-29728 GCA_051744845.1 Bacillota bacterium | reverse complement strand
AGGAGTAATATGTATACAATTGGAATAGACTCAGGATCAGTAGCTACAAAGGGAATATTGTTTGATGGGAAAATAGTAAAAAAAATTATTACACCAACAGGATGGAATCCTAAGGAAACTTCTATAAATGTATTAAAAGAATTGACTATAGATATCAAAAAAAATGATATTAAATCTATTATTGGAACTGGATATGGTCGTTTAACAATGGATTTTATTGATGATCAAGTAACTGAAATAACATGCCATGCTAAAGGAGGCTATTTTCTTAATGATGAAATAGATACTATTTTAGATATAGGTGGACAAGATTCTAAAGTTATTGGTCTTAATAAAAATGGAAATATCAAAAAGTTTGTAATGAATGATAAATGTGCAGCAGGTACTGGAAAGTTTTTAGAAGAAACAATGAATAAGATAGGAATTACACTTGATGAAATAGATGAATTTGATAAACCATCTAATCCAATAAATATTTCATCTATGTGTGCTGTATTTGCAAGTTCTGAAGTAGTCAGTTTATTAGCTAAAGGAACAAGTAAAAACCAAATAATATATGGGATCTCAAATTCAATTGCAAATAAAACTATTAACTTAGTAAGTAAGGTTAATACTAGTGGTAATGTTTTATTTACTGGTGGTTTATCACAGTCTGAAATAATAAAAGATTCTCTAAAAGAAAAACTTAATAGAAATATTATAACTAATGAAAACTCACAATATGCTGGCGCTATAGGAGCAGCATTAATTGGATTTAAAAAATAAGCGATTAATAATCGCTTATTTTTCTTTAGTAAATATATAATTTCCATTTTTTTTATAAATTAAATGAGTTGCATTTATATTTGATTCTAAAATTAAACCATATGGTTTATCTAATTGTTCTCTAATATGTCTTTTTAAACCTCTACAACCGGTTTCTAAATATGGATTGGTACTAACAAGTTTCTCAATAGCCCCATTTTCAAAAGAAAGCTCAATATCTAAAGTTTTAAATAATTCTTTATATTCATCTAATACTGAATTTTCTAGCTTTAATACTTTGCATTGTTCTTTATTTGTCAAAGGATAAAATGGAACTTTTTGTTCAAATCTACCTAAAAATTCATCTTTTAATCCAAATTTTATTAAATCCTTTTCTGATATACTATTATATATTTCTCCTATAGACATATCAGTTGCAATACTAGTAATATTTTTATTACTACAAGAATAATCTACCATTAGTCTTCTTTTGACAAGACTAATAATATCATGAAAGCTACCAGAAGCTATAAACATTATGTTATTAGTTTTTAAAACTAAATTATTAGATTGTCCTTTATCATTTCTTGTTTGTAATTGATATTGACCACCTTCCAATAATTTAAGTAATTCATTCTGTACAGCAATAGTGCCAACATCACTATTAAAATTTGATTTAGAGGCTAACTTATCTATTTCGTCAATATATATAATACTATTTTCTACACTTTCTTTTCCATCTTTATTAATAAAATCAGTCAATGCTTCGCTAATACTCATTCCAACGTAACCAGATTGAGTTAATGAAGAAGCATCTAATTCATAATAATTAACATCTAATTTTTGACACATAGTTCTTAAAAGTAAAGTTTTACCAGTACCAGTAGGTCCATAAAACAATGCATTTTGGATCAAGTCAAAATTAATATTTTGGTTTTGATCAAATCTATGAATAAGTCTTAACATTAAACTTTTAGCTTCTTGTTGTCCAACAACTTTGTTTTCAGGTTTCATTTTTTTATAATCATTTTTTCGCCTCAAAGCTTTTTTATTTCTTATTTTGTTTTTCTTACAAAACTTGTCTTTGGTCAAACTTTTAATATTTTGCTCCTTAGTTTTCATATTTCTATTTTTATAATCTATTTTGGGTTTAGTCGATTGATAATTCGATTTAATAATTTCATCACTATTAAATATACCAGTTTTTTTCATTAATAAAGGAAAAAATCTAGAATTTATAATATGAGTTGATTTTCTGGTTAAACCAGTTGGAAGATAATATGTCAATAACTCATAAATAAATGCAATAAGTTCAGATCTTTCAAAAATATAAGTTTTTTCATCAATATCGATTTCTAAATCTTCTCTATGTTTTTTATTTATCTCATAAAAAAATAGATTATTTTCTTTATTATTTAAAAAAAGTAAACTTAAAAAACAAGGAATATGTACACGAACTTCATAATTAGGTAAATTTACTATAGGTACATTTTTATTTTCTTTACAAATTATACACTTATCCAAAATAACCTCCTAAACTCTATATTATAATTTTATCATAAAATAATAATTATGTGAATTAATTTACATAAATTTAGCATTAGAAACTATGTGAATAAGTATCGATTATATTTTAGCTTAATTTTAATCAAAAAATATGTTATAATAAGTAACGATAATACATATTATAGATACTTATTCACAAAGATAAATAAGGAGGGTAAATGGCACGTAAAATACCTAAAATAATCACTTCAGATGAAAAAAAGAAAATAATTAATTTTTTTAATACAAGATATTGGACTCAACAGCGAAATAAAATAATAATACAATTTTTTTTAGGAACAGGTTTGCGTTTATCAGAACTTTGTTCGCTCAAGTGGAAAAATCTTAATTTAATGTCTGGTAAAATACATGTAGTACAAGGTAAAGGTGCAAAGGATAGAATATTATGGATGCCTGATAAATTAATGCAATACACCGAACTATGGCATGAAAGACAAAGAAAAGAATTATTAAAGAGAAACCACAAAGAAAAAGAAATAATATTTGTATTTACTACTTTAAAAAATACTAAAATGACTGGATCAGCAATTCGTAGATTTTTATACCGTGCTTCAAAAAACACAATTGGAAGAAAAATATCTCCACATCTCTTGCGTCATACTTTTGCTTCTGATTTACTAAGAGAATCAAACAATTTAAGAATAGTTCAAAAAGCACTTGGCCACAGTAATATTTCTACAACACAAATTTATACTCATATAGTAGACCAAGAGATGGAAAGAACTCTTAAAAGTTTTAATAACTTATAAAAATATAAATATTTAAAGTTTATCGGTTAACATAATAAATTTATGTAATTTGATATATTAAACAGAAAGGAGTATTTTATGTATAGAGTTAAAGGTAAATATAATGCAGCTAATATTTTTATTGATAATCCAGAAAAATCTATCATATCACAAATTAAAAATCTTTGCGATCAGCCATTTAGCTATGGTAGTAAGATACGAATAATGCCTGATGCGCACGTTGGAGCCGGTTGTACTATTGGAACTACTATGACTATAAATAATGCTATTGTCCCAAATTTAGTTGGTGTTGATATTGGATGTGGAGTTTTAACAGTTGAACTAGGAAATGTTCATATTGATTTAAAAAAATTAGACAAATTTATAAGGAAAAGAATCCCAAATGGACATAAAGATCATAATAAACTTAAATTTGATTATACTAACGAAATTTCTAAATTAAATTGTTTTAAATCTCTCTCTAAATCTTCAAAAAAATTTTCAAAAGCTATAGGAAGCTTAGGTGGAGGTAATCATTTTATTGAAATTGATGTAGATTCAAATGATAAATTATATTTATTAATCCATTCTGGAAGCAGGAATTTAGGTTTTCAAGTTGCTCAATATTATCAAAATAAAGCATTTTCAGTTTATAAAAATCTAAAATCTGATTTTAAAAGAGATATTAATTATTTAATAAATGAAAATGCTCCAAAAAATATAATTGAAAAAGTTAAAAACGACTATAATAATAATTATGAAACTCCTAAAAATCTTTGTTACTTAACAGATCAATTAAAAGATAATTATCTAGAAGATATGGCAATAATCCAAAAGTTTGCTAGTATAAATAGAAAAGAAATAGCTAAGGAAATTATAAAAAACTTTTTATCTTTAAATTATAAGGAGTTAAAATCATTTGAAACAGTTCATAATTATATTGATATGGAAAATATGATACTTAGAAAAGGAGCTGTTTCTTCACTAAAAAAAGAAAAGCTATTAATTCCTCTTAATATGCGAGATGGTTCACTTATTTGTGTAGGAAAGGGAAATTCAGATTGGAATTTTTCTGCACCTCATGGAGCTGGTAGATTAATGAGTAGACGCAAAGCAAAATCCAGTTTATCTATGAAAGAATTTAAAAATTCAATGGAAAAAATATATACTACATCTGTAAATAAATCAACATTAGACGAAGCACCAATGGCTTATAAAAATTATAAACTTATTATGCAATCTATTAAAACAACAGTTAAAATCCTTAAACATATTAAGCCAATATATAATTTTAAATCATCTTAATTTTTTTAAAATGCTTATCTCTTAGTTAACTAAAGATAAGCATTTTTTAATCTCTTCAAATGGATATTTTATAAAAATTTTAGTCATATTTTAAATCAATATATAAAGTGTTAAATAGCAAATATTAATCCGTTATATTTCTCTTTTAATTATTTAGATTGATTAAATGTATGACTATAAAAAACTGAGGGAGATATATGGTGTCTAAAAAACGATACTTTTATCAAAATAGACTATTAACTGGTTTAATATATATAATTCCGAAATTTAAACTATAATGAATAATCTAAGCTACTAAAAGAATATATAAAAACAGGGCAGATGAATTTTTTGATTATATATATATTAATCTAAGTGAATTTATAAAATTTCTCGAATAAGAACGTAAGTTTGTATGCGATTAATTATGATTTAAATCAAATTAAGATTTAAAATGGATTTATATAAAAAATAGTAATTTTAAAAATTTATTTTTTGATCATAAAATTAATGACCAAATAGATGCATATTTATTAGAAATAAAATTAATGGATAATAAAATAAAAAATCATAGTCAAATTAAGTTTAGTAAAAAATAAAATTAAAAAATAATGAAAATAAAATAAGATTAAATAAAATTTAAATATAACTTAGAATATAAAAAAATTTATTATATAACTTATAATATTTATTTGGTTTACATAATATAATTACGTATTAACAAATTTACTAAGAAGCCAAAAAATAGAATGCATGTTCTTTTTTTCAATATATCAACTATTCTTTAAATGTATATTTTCGGAATAGTTGATAAGAATTTTAATTTTATTGACTTTAAGGTATATTTTATAGTTTCGTATAGCTCTAGTTTGCAATTTTTTTAATATTTTATTTATTATAAAAAATATTATTAATTGGTATTACAAATAAATAATAAACTAATATACTAAACAGTCTTTGACCTAAGAAACCAGCTAAAAATACCGTTATTCCAACTATAAATCCATACATACTTATTATAGTAATTAATAAAATTATTATTGCATAGCCACTGATTTTAGCTAAAAATCTAACTATTTTATTATCATATAATTTAGCCACTTTATTTTCATCTGTATCTTTGTACATTTTGAAAATATCCAAAAATCCATTTGAAAACATATATACAATAATAATTATTGTTCCAATTATATTTTTCATATTTTTCTCCTTTATTTTATTATTTATTTAATATATTTCATATAAATATTATCATAATAATTATTATTTTGCTATTTTGTTTTATTTTATAATAAAAAAATCCTAATAAGAATTATCACTTACTAGGATTTTAATTTATTTATTTTCTAAAACCATATCCACCATATACAGGTTTAATGTCAGTCATTGTGATTACCGCATTAGATTGTAGTGATGTTATTTTATCTACTGTTTTATCAATCGTTTTTCTTTTTATAAACATTGTAAGTATTTGTCTTGGAAGATCTTTTCCATCAGCTTTAGTTGCAGTTACAGCATATCCATCATTTCTTAGGTCATTTGCTAACTTGTTACCATCATCGTGGTTAACTATAACTTTTATTTCAGTTAATCCTAAACCAATTTTTTCTTCAACTTTTGAACCAAAGAAATTCCCTAATGCAAAACCTAATGCATAAACTATAGCTTTTTTTGGATCACTAGATAGATCATTTAATACATTACTAACAATAAATATCCAGAGTAAAACCTCAAAAAATCCAATCAATGCACCAATTTTTCTTTCCCCTTTTGTAATTAAAACTGTCCTTATAGTTAAAAATGAAACTTCAATTATTTTAGCAAATAAAATTAATATATATATAAACATAATTTGCTCCTTTCTTTATTAAATATTTTCTAATCCTAAATCATTATATATTATTGATTATTAAAGTCAAGATATATTTTGATTATTCATTAATTTTTTTATATAATATAATTAGAAAGTATGTTTGACTAAAGAAAGGAGTTCTATGGACTACAAAATTCATAATAAAACAGATAAACCAGATAATATAATTAAAGATCAATCTAAGAAAGTAGACAAATGTATTGAAATTCAAAATACACTTCCCTATTTTTTAAGAGATTTTTTTACATATCTTAAATCTTCTGTTGCTATTACAACAAGATTAGCTTATTTACGAGATATAAAATTCTTTTTTGAATACTTAATAAACGAAACAACTATTAGTAATAAGAAAAAAATTGAAAATGTAACTTTGAAAGAATTTAATCAAATTGGAGCAAGAGATATTAACTACTTTATTGGAGAATATTGCTCAAGATATTATGTAGAAACAAAAGATACTAAATATTTAATGAAAAATAATAATCGCACATTAGCAAGAAAATTATCTTCAATAAGAGTTCTTGTAGATTTTTTATTTCGAAATGAACAAATGGACAAAAAAATTTCAGATGGTTTTAATCCTATTAAATTACCTAAAAAACAACCTGATGCAATAAAAAAATTAGCGATAGATGAAGTAGCTAAGATGCTAGATGCTATTGAAACTGGTGAAGGTTTAAGTAAAAAACAAAAACAATATTGGAAAAAAACCAAAAGACGCGATAAAGCAATAGTTATGTTATTTGTAACTTATGGACTAAGATTAAATGAATTGCAACAACTAAATATTAGTTCTTTTTCTTTTAAAAGAGGTACATTCAAAATATATAGAAAAAGAGATAAAGAAGTTGATATGCCAATAAATAAATCTGTTGAAAAAGCAATAAAAGACTATATAGATTTAGAAAGAAATTCTGAAGTGAAAACTGATGCATTATTTTTATCACTTCAAAATAAAAGATTGTCCAAAAGATCCATAAGAAAACTAGTTAAAAAATATACTGCTATTGGGATGGAAAAATCTTTTGAAAATGGATATAGTCCACATAAATTAAGAGCAACAGCAGCCACTTCTTTATTAGAACACGGATTTTCAATATATGATGTCAAGAGTCTATTAGACCACGACAACGTAACTACTACTCAATTATATGCATCACATAGAAAAGATGCTAAAAGAAATATTATAAATAATTATGAATTAGATGATACAATTGAATAAATATAAAGCTATTAGATATTATCTAATAGCTTTATTATATTTAGGAACTTTTATAGTTTCATCTACTTGAAGATATCTTCCATTCAAATCATTAATTTCGTTAATTAAATATACCATTTTTCGAGTATCCTCATTTTTCGATTTAAATTTTTTTGCTATTTCCCAAACTGTATCCCCTTTTTTTACTCTTATATCGATAGTTTCAATATTATTAGCTGCACTCACTTGATTAAATTGAATTAAGAAATTAAATAATAAAATTATGAATATAAATATTAATAAGCTGCTTAAAAAAAATCTAGTTTTATTTACTATTCTAAATTTTTTCATAATCCTCCTTTGCTTAAGTACGTACGTTTCACAAACCTCTGTTTCTTATATTTATTATATACGAACTATAGTTCCTTGTAAAGGAAAAAAACAAACATTTTTTCACTTATTTTTTTGACATTCAAACATGCATTTGATATAATACAGACAAATACATATTAGATATAATTATTAGGAGGATTATATGCGAGATAATTTAAGTGATCGACAAGAACAAATTTTAAATTTTATTATGGACGAAATAAGATCTAAAGGTATTCCACCAACAGTTAGAGAAATTGGAAGTGCTGTTGGACTAAAGTCTTCATCATCTGTATATAGTCATTTAGTTAAATTAGAAAAAATGAAATATATAAGAAGAGATTCTACTAAACCTAGAGCAATTGAAGTTATTGACGAGGAAGGTAATAATATTGGCTTAACTGCTGAAAGAACAGTCACTACTGTTCCTATTTTAGGTGATATTACTGCTGGTGAACCAATCTTAGCTGTTGAAGAATATGATGAAACATTTCCTGTTCCAAATGAATTTATTAATGATTCAAATAAATACTTTATGTTAAAAGTTGATGGAGAATCTATGATTAATGCAGGAATTTATGACAGTGATTATATTTTAGTAGAACAAACAACTATTGCAAAAGATGGTGACATTATTGTTGCCTTAACTGATGATAATGAAAGTACTGTTAAAAGATTTTTTAAAGAAAAAGACAAATACAAATTACAACCTGAAAATGAGACTATGGATCCAATATATTTAGATAATGTAGAAATAATTGGTCAAGTAAAAGGTGTTTTTAGAAAAATGTAAAAAAATATAGCCTATAGTTTTTCACTATAGGCTATTTTTTATATTTAATTTTGTTATAGCTTTTAAAATTCCCAATTTAGCATGTTCATATGTTAATCCACCTTGAAAATATGCAATATAGGGTTTTTTAATAGGTGCATCAGCACTCATTTCAATTGATGAGCCTTGAATAAAATTTCCAGCCGCCATTATAACTTCTGAATTATAACCTGGCATATCCCATGGCATTAAATTAACAAATGAGTCAATAGGTGATGCTGATTGAATAGCATTACAAAAATTAATTAAATCTTTTTCATTATTAAATTCAATAGCTTGAATAATATCACTTCTAGAATCATTATATTTTGGGTTAACTTTAAAACCTAACTCTTCAAAAGCTTTTGCACAAAAAATTGCCCCTTTAAGTGCTTCACTAACTATTTTAGGAGCAATAAACAAACCTTGCATAATACTTCTAGTTTGATTAAACATTAAACCTTGTTCTTTTCCTATTCCTGGAGAAGTCATTCTTTTACTAATTAAATCTATTAAATTTTTTTCTCCAACTATATAACCACCTGAAATAGCCAATCCACCACCAGGATTTTTAATTAATGAACCAGCCATTAAATCAGCTCCAACATCAGTTGGTTCTTTTTTTTCTAAAAATTCTCCATAACAATTATCTATCATAATTATAATATCTTCATCTATATTTTTAATCTTTTTAATTATTCGATTTATTTCATTTATTGATAAAGAATTTCTCCAATGATATCCAGATGATCTTTGAATATAAACCATCTTTGTTTGTTTACTAATATTTTTAATAATTTTTTCATCTTTAAATTTACCTTTATCATCTAGTGAAATCTCATTATACTCTACTCCTCTATTAATTAAACTACCTGGATAATTTCCTCTAACTCCTATTAATTCATCTAAAGTTTCATAAGGTTTACCACTTATTGAAATTAGTTCATCATTTCTAAATAGTAACCCGGAGAGACATAAATCAAGGGCATGTGTTCCTGATACAATAGTTGGCCTAACTAACGAATCTTCTGTATTAAAAACATTAGAATATATATCTTCTAGCTTTTCTCTTCCTATATCATTAAATCCATAACCAGTTTTTGTATTAAAATCATCTTCACTAACTTTAGCATTTTGAAAAGCATTTAAAACTTTCATTTGATTAAGTTTAAGTATCTTTTCTCTATTACTAAGTTCTAGTTCAATTAAATTTTCAATTTTTTTTTCAAAAGGAATTAATCTTTTAGAAATTCCTAATTTTTCATAATAACTCTTAATCATCTATTTCCTTTCTTATTACAAAATTAATGACTCACATTAAATGTGAGCCATTATCTTTTTAATTATTAATTACATCTATTTCTTTAGATGGTATAATTGTAGAAATTGCATGCTTATAAATTAATTGCTGTTTAGAATCTGAATCCATAATTATCGTAAAGTTATCAAATCCTTTTACATGACCTTTTATCTGATATCCACTTACTAAAAAAACTGTTATTAATGTTTTAGATTTTCTAGCTTGATTTAAAAAATTGTCTTGTAAATTAATTGTTTTTCCCATATGGCTCCCCCTTTTTCTATTTAAATTCTCTTAAGCTTTTTATACCCATTATTTAGCTAATTTAATAATTTTTTTATAAATATTTTCAAAATCCATTTTATCAAAATTAAACCAATGAGAATCTTCATATCTTCTAAACCATGTTAACTGTCTTTTAGCAAAATTTCTAGTGTTTTTCTTTAAAATTTTAACCATTAAATCATAATCATATCTGCCATCTAAATAACCTAATACTTCCTTATATCCAATAGCTTTCATAGCAATATGATCTTCAGTTAAACCTTTTTCTTTTAATTTTTTTACTTCTTCAATTAAGCCATTTTCTAACATTTGATCTACCCTTTTATTTATTCTTAGATATAATAATTTCCTATTTCGTTTTAAACATATTAAAACTGGATCAAATTCTTTAGTTTTAACTGGATCAGTCTTAAAATCACTCATAGTTTTACCAGTTAATATATTTATTTCTAATCCTCTAATAACTCTTTTAACATTATTTTTATGAATTTTTCTAGCAGCTTTTTCATCCATTTTTCTTAATTTATTATGTAGATGCTTTTTTCCTTTTTCATCTACTTCTTTTCTTAATTTTTTTCTTAACTTTTCATCTTTAGATTGATTGGAAAAGTCCATTTTATAAATCAAAGAATTAATATATAATCCAGTACCACCTACAACTATTGGATATTTCCCTCTAGAATGAATATCTTTAATTAAATTTCTAGCTTTTTTTGAAAATTTTGCTACATTATATCCTTCTTTAGGATCAATCTCACTAATTAAATGATGCTTTACTTGATTTAATTCTTCTTTAGAAGGCGTAGCTGATCCAATATTCATACCCTTATATAATTGTACGGAATCTGCTGAAATAATTTCTCCATCTAAATCTTTAGCTAGTTTTAAAGACAGCTCTGTTTTACCTACAGCAGTAGGCCCAGCGATAATTAAAACTTTTTTATTCATTTATAAACCCTACTTTCTTTTAAACTTCTTTTCTAATTCATCTTTTGTAATAGAAATAATAATTGGTCTACCATGAGGACAAGTATATGGATCATTTAGTTTTTTTAATAAATTTATTAATTCCTTAATTTCCAAAAAATCTAGTTTATCTGAAGCTTTAATAGCTGATTTACAAGATTTCTGTATTATTTTATCAACTTCTGAATCATAAGCGTTTTTATAATCTTTATTAAAATCTAATAATATATTTTTAACAACTTCAATTTTAAGTGGACTACCAAATAAAATTGGAACTTCTCTGATAACAATTGAATTCTTACCAAATTCATCTACTCTTATACCTAAATTATTAAACTTTTTCTTATTTTTCATTATTACTTCTAAACTGTTATATCCTACATCAATTGTTTCAGGAGCAATTAAAACTTGAGAGTCTACATTTTTATTTCTAAATTCTTTTATTAACTTTTCATACATTACTTTTTCGTGTGCTGCATGTTGATCAATTAGATACATTAATTCATCTTTTTGACAAATAATATATGTTTCAAAAATTTGTCCAATTATTTCTAAATTATCATATATAGTTTCAGTTTTTTCTAACTTTTTATTTCTTATATTTTTATTTTCTTTTTTACTTAACTCTTCAAAATCAACATCAAAAATATTTAAGTCAATCTCTGATCCTTTATTAGTTTTATTTGATTTCTCTCCAAAAGGCTTTTTATTAATTTTGTTTGATTTACAAGATTTATTATCTTTTTCTTTTGGGTTATCATTAGTTTTCTTAATATTTTTTAATTTTTGGCTATAACTATTTTTAGTTGATTCTAAATTATCATTATTTTCTTTTATAGTCTCTTTATTAACATTTAAATTAACACTAGGTGTTTGATCATATTTCATTAAATTAGACTTAATAGTTGTATATATTAATTGCTTGATAACCCCTTTTTGAGTAAATTTAATCCTAGTTTTGGAAGGATGAATATTTACATCAATTTTTTTAGGATCAATTTTAAAATTTAAAAATACAATTGGATATTTGTGAATAGGTATCATAGTCTTATAAGCAGTTTTTATAGCTTCTTTAATTAAATCTGACTCAATATATCTGTTGTTAACAAAAAAGACTTGCAGAGTCGAATTACCTCTAGTCAACGATAAATTAGAAATTAATCCACTTAATTTAACGCCTTTTAATTTATTATTAACTTCCATCATATTTCTCGCAATATTTTTACCATAAATTGATAAAACAACATTTTTTAAATTACCTTTACCAGGAGTAACAAATTTTACTTTATTATCTACAATATATTTAAATGATATATTTGGATTAGAAAGAGATAATTTGTTCATTAATTTATTTATACGTCTTTTTTCAATAGAATTTTTATTTAAAAACTTAATTCTAGCAGGAGTATTATAAAATAGATCTTTAACTATAATTGTGGTCCCTTCTTTAGTACCAACCATTTCTTTATCTACAATATCTGATCCATTAATTGTAACTTTAATACCCGAATCATTATTTTTTGTTTTTGTTACTAGTTCTAATCTTGATACAGAAGCAATAGAAGGTAAAGCTTCTCCTCTAAAACCTAATGTATTTATAGAGTAAATATCTTCTATTGATTTAATTTTAGAAGTAGCATGTCTATCAAAAGCAAGTAAAACATCAGTAGGTTGTATACCTTCACCATCATCAGTTACTCTTATATAACTTTTACCTGCATCTTTTATTTCAACTACAATTTTTTTAGCATTAGCATCTATTGAGTTTTCAATAAGCTCTTTTATAACAGCTGCTGGATTTTCTATTACTTCACCAGCAGCTATTTTATCAGAAATACTTTTATCTAATTTAATTATTTCACTCATAATTTAATCCTTAATTAATTTTTTTAATTTATTTAACTCATTTATAGCTTCTATAGGAGTAATATTATTTACTTCTAAACTTTCAAGTTTCTTATACAACTCTTTATACTTAGGATCAACAATATCATTTTGTTTATCGATTTTTTCTTTTTTATTATTAATTTTTTTAATATTCTTATTTATATCATTTTCTTCCAATCTTTTTAAAATATCTGTAGCTCTATCTAATACTTCCTTAGGAACACCAGCCAATTTAGCTACTTCTATTCCATATGATTGCTTAGACTCACCTCGTTTTATTTTTCTTAAAAAGATAATGTCTCCATCCTTTTTCTTAGCAGTAATATAATAATTTTTTACTGTATCAAATTTATTTTCTAACTCAGTTAGTTCATGATAATGAGTTGCAAACATTGCTTTTGAAGTCATCGACTCTTTATCTGATAGATACTCTACAACAGCCCAGGCAATACTTAGACCATCATAAGTAGAAGTTCCTCTACCAATTTCATCTAAAATTATCAAAGATCTATCAGTAGCGTTATGAAGTATATTTGCTAATTCACTCATTTCTACCATAAAAGTAGATTGTCCTTGACTTAAATCGTCACTAGCTCCTACACGAGTAAAAATTCTATCTACTAAACCTATTTTACCACTTGTAGCAGGAATAAAACAGCCTATTTGACTCATCAAAGTTATCAAAGCTACTTGTCTTAGATAAGTAGATTTACCTGCCATATTAGGCCCTGTAATTACTAAAAATTTGTTTTCTGAATCATCTAATATTACATCATTAGGAACAAATTCTTCTTCTAACGAAATTTTTTCAATAACTGGATGTCTTGCATCCTTTAAATTGATTTCATGACCATTATGAAGTTTCGGCTTAACATAATTATTCTCTAAACTAATATCGGCAAAAGAAATTAAAACATCCAATTTAGAAATTGCTTTAGCTGTCTTTTTTATTCTTTCAATTTGTTCTAATATTTTTTCTTTTACTTCAGTAAACAATTGATATTCTAACTCAACTGATTTTTCTTCAGCATTTAATATTTTATTTTCAATTTCTTTAAGTTCTGGAGTAATATATCTTTCAGATTTTGACAAAGTTTGTTTTCTTGTATAATGATCTGGTACTAAATCAATATTAGTTTTAGTCACTTCAATATAGTAACCAAATACTTTATTAAAACCTATTTTTAAAGAACCTATACCTGTTTTTTCTTTTTCTTCTTTTTCTTTTTGGATTATCCAATCCTTGCCATTATTAATAATATCAATAAGCTCATATAAATCATCATTAAAACCTGGCTTTATTATTCCTCCATCTTTTAATCCAATTTGAGGTTCTTCTTTTATAGCGTCATCAATTAAAGTATATACATCTTCTAATAAATCGATATCTTTATTAATATTAATTAAGTTATTTTTATCAATATCTTGTATTAAAGCTTTAATATCAGGCAAAACATAAAGTGAATTTTTTAATGAATTTAAATCTCTCGCATTTACACTACCATAAACTAATTTAGATGAAAGCCTTTCTAAATCATAAATAGATTTTAATTGTTCTTTTAAGTCTTCTTTAAGTAATAAGTTATTTGTAAAATATTCGACTGTTTCTAATCTATTATTTATTTTATCTAAATCTAATAAAGGTTGTTCGATCCATTTTTTTAATCTTCTTCCTCCCATTGAAGTAGAAGTTTGATCTAATACCCAAAGTAAAGAACCTTTAGTTTCTTTAGTTCTTATAGTTTCTAATAACTCTAAGTTCCGTCTAGAAAATTTATCTAAAAACATATAATTATTTTGATGATAAATATCAATTTCATGAAAATTTAAAAGTGAAACTTTTTGTGTTTCTTCTAAATATTGAAGCAATATTCCAATAGAAGTAACCTCTAATTTTTGATTAGATAATCCATAACTATCTAACGAATAAACATCATAAACTCTTTTTATAACATTTTCACAATTATCTAGCTTTACATATGATGAATCAACTTTTGATTTAAGTGGTTCAATAAACATTGATATAGTTGACATAATTTCATTATGTCTTTCATCATCTAAGTAAATTATTTCACTAGGATTAACTTTCAAAATTTCATCAATAAATCTTTGTTCTTGATTTTTCCCTTTAAAAGAAGTAGATTTCAATTCACCAGTAGTTATATCAGAATAACTTATTGAAAAATCTTCTTTTTCAATAAAAAATGATAAGATATAATTAGAGTTTTTTTCATTTAACATATCAGGTTCAGTAATAGTCCCTGGTGTAACAATTTTAACTACTTCTCTTTTTACTATACCTTTAGATGCATTAGCATCTTCGACTTGTTCACATATGGCAACTTTATGGCCTTTTTCTACTAACTTTTCTAAATAATCATTTGCAGCTTTGATAGGTATACCACATAAAGGTGCTTTTTCTTCTAAACCACAATTTCTAGAAGTTAAAGTAATCTCTAATTCTTTAGATGCTAAAATTGCATCATCAAAAAACATTTCATAAAAATCACCAAGTCGATAAAATAATATACAATCTTCATAATTTTCTTTAATTGAATAATATTGCGTCATCATAGGTGTTAGTTCGTCTTTATTAATTTTCATTTTTAACAACCTCTCCAAATAAAGTAAATTTCCTTGCTTCTGTTATTTTAACATCTACTATATTACCAACTAAATTTTTACTACCTTTGAAATTAACAGTTTTAAAAGTTTCAGTTTTTCCAGTTAAAACATTTTTATCATTTTTACTTTCACCTTCAACTAATACTTTTACGATTTTATCTTGATATTTTTTATTTTTTTCAATAACAATATTATTAGAAACCTTTAAAACTTTTTGAAATCTTTTTGATTTAATATCTTCTGGAATTTGTCCATCATAATCAGCTGCTGGAGTCCCTTTTCTTTTTGAATATATAAATGTAAATACATTATCATACTCAACTTCTTTTAATAAATCAATTAACATCTGAACGTCTTTATCAGTTTCAGTAGGAAAACCTATAATAATATCCGTCGATAAAGCTAAATTAGGTATTTTATTTTTAGCATAATCAATATTTTCTAAATATTTTTCTATTGTATAGTTTCTATTCATCTTTTTTAATAATTTGTTAGAACCAGCTTGTACTGGTAGATGTAAAAAGTTACATATTTTTTCATTTTTTGCAATTAAATCAATTAATCCTTTATTAATATCCTTAGGATGAGAAGTCATAAATCTTATTCTTTTTAAACCTTTGACTTTGCTTACTAATTCTAAAAGATCAGTAAAATCTGTATTAAAATCATCTGTTTTACCATAAGAATTAACATTTTGTCCTAAAAGAGTTACTTCTTTTACACCTTTTTTAACTAACTTTTCAATTTCTTCAACTATATTTTCTGGTTTTCTACTTCTTTCTCTTCCTCTAGTATAAGGCACAATACAATAAGTGCAAAAATTATTACAACCAGCCATTATATTAACAAAAGCCTTTGTAGAATATTCTCTATTAGCAGGAATATTTTCAACTACTTTATCCTCTTTTTCAGTATCAATTATAAGTTTATCGTAGTTATATACTTTTTTTAATAATTTAGGGAATTTATCATAACTATGTGTACCTAAAAGTAAATCAATAAAATTAAATGTATTTTTTACTTTCTTCTGAATATATTCTAATTCAGGCATACAACCTGTTACAATAATTTTTAAATCATCATTTTGTCTTTTAATTGATTTTAAATGTCCTATATTTCCAAATACTTTATCTTCAGCTTTTTCTCTAACAGCACACGTATTAAAAATAATAACATCTGCATCTTCTTTTTTATTTGTTCTAGCAAAACCCATTAAGTCAAGCATACCTGCTAAACTTTCTGAATCGTGTTCATTCATTTGACAACCCCAAGTTCTGATAAAATACTTTCTTGGTTTTTCAAAATTTAAATTTCTAAAATAATCGATTTCTTCAAATTGGTTTTTAAGACCATTGAATTTATCCATGTTTGTTTCTATATTTACTTTTTCCAAAATTTTCCTCCTAAAATATTATAACTATCACTAATATATAATTATAACATATCGAAATTCAAAAATCTAATAAAAAAAAGCCTAAAATTAATTAGGCAAATTTATAATGCTTTTTCAATTCTATTTAAACCTTCTTCAATTGTTTCCATATCAGTAGCATAAGAAACTCTAACAAATTTATCTGCTCCAAAACCTATACCAGGTACAACAGCTACTAGAGATTCATCTAATAAATAATTTGCAAAATCCATAGAACCATTTATTTTAACACCATTTAGTGTAGTTCCAATTATCTTTTCAATATTTATCATAATATAGAATGCACCTTTAGGCTTTTTACAAGATAATTTATCTATTTCATTTATTCTTTTATACATATAATTTCTTCTTTTCCCAAAAGTATTTACCATATCTGTAATTATTTGTTTATCTAAATTTAAAGCTTTTACTGATGCATACTGTGCAACAGTATTTGGATTTGATGTTGCATGTGATTGAATATTAGTAATTGTCTTAGCTAAATTTTTATTACAAGCTAAATATCCTATTCTCCAACCTGTCATTGCATATGCTTTTGATACACCATTTATAATAATAGTTTTATCTTTAATTTCATTTTTTAAACTAACAATTGATTTATGTTTGTAATCATATAAAAGTGATTCATATATTTCATCAGATATAATAAATAAATCATTTTTTAAAGCAATATTTGCAATTTCTATCAAAGTTTCATCACTATACACAGCACCAGTAGGATTATTTGGAGTATTAATTAAAATAGCTTTAGTGTTTTTATTAATCAATCCTTTTAATTTTTTAGAATCAATTTGAAAGTTATTTTCTTCTTTTGTTTCTAAAATTATTGGTTTCCCTCCAGCCATTTTAACAAGTTCTACATAACTTACCCAATAAGGTGCAGGAATTATTATTTCATCTCCTGGATTAGTAATAGCTTGTATCGTATTAAATAGTGAGTGCTTAGCACCGTTAGAAACTACTATATTTTCTGGACTATAATCTAAATTATTATCAGTTTTAAATTTTTTACAAATTACTTCTTTTAGTTCAATAATTCCTGATGAAGAAGTGTAACCTATTTCTCTATTATTTATTGAATAAATTGCTTCCTCTCGAATAGGTTTAGGTGTTCTAAAATCAGGCTCACCAGCACCAAAACTTTTAACATCTTTTCCTTCTTTTATAAGTTTCTTAGCCTTTGCTGTTATAGCTAATGTTATAGATGGATCAATCGCTTTATATTTCTTTGAAATATCCATATATTCTCCTTTCAAAACAAAATAAATAAACATTAATTTATCATATAATTAAACCTTTGGTTTAACTTTCCTTTATTTTATCAAATTTTATATGAAAAATCATTTAAAAAAACAAATTAATAATTTTTAAATTATTTTGATTTTTTTCTTTATGAAATTAAGTTTAAAAAAATATTTATATTATAATACAAATATGTTATGATAATGTTAGTCAAATATTATTAAATATCTTTAATATAAAGGGGGATAATTTATATGAATTTATCGAAAAGAATTAATAACATGCAAGAATCACCTATTAGAAAATTAGTACCTATTGCAACTAAAGCAAAAGAACAAGGTAAAACTGTTTATCATTTGAATATTGGTCAACCTGATATTGAAACACCAGATGTATTTTTAGAAGCTATTAGAGAATTTGATGAAGATGTAATTGAGTATTCTTTTTCTCAAGGTGAACCAGATTTAATTAATGCAATGATCGAATATTATAAAACTTATGATATCGAATTTGAATCTGATGAAATTTTAATTACTAATGGAGGATCAGAAGCTTTACTTTTTTCTTTGATTGCAACTTGTAACCCAGGTGATGAAGTTTTAGTACCTGAACCATTTTATACAAACTACAATGGTTTTTCTTTACCAATAGGTGTTAATGTAAAACCAATTACTACTCATGCAAAAGATGGTTTTGCTTTACCTAGTAAAGAGGATATTGAAGGATTAGTTAATGAAAATACAAAAGCGATTTTACTTTCAAATCCAGGAAATCCAACTGGTGTTATTTATACTCCTGAAGAGGTTCAAAGAATTGCTGATTTAGCTATAGAAAACGATTTATTTATTATTGCAGATGAAGTTTATAGAGAATTTGTATATGACGATTTTGATTATACGTCTTTTGGTAACATCGATAGAGTTAAAGACAGAGTAATTATAATAGATAGTATTTCTAAAAGATATTCAGCATGCGGAGCTAGAATCGGTTCATTTGCTTCAAAAAATAAAGAATTAGTAGCTGCAGTTTTAAAGTTGTGTCAATCTAGATTATGTGTACCTACATTAGAACAAATAGGTGCTACAGAACTTTATAAAGTTGACCAATCATATTTTAAATCTGTTAATAAAGAATACAAAAAAAGAAGAGATATTGTTTATAATGCTCTTAATGATATTGATGGTGTAATTTGCGAAAAACCACATGGTGCATTTTATATAATTGCTAAATTACCTATTGAAGATGCTGAAGATTTTGTGATTTGGATGCTTAAAGAATTTAGTGATAATAATGAAACAGTAATGTTTGCTCCAGCTGAAGGTTTTTATGCTACTGACGGATTAGGAAAAGATGAGATTAGAATAGCATATATATTAAATGAAGAAAACTTAAAAAGAGCTATGGAATTACTTAAATTAGGTCTAGAAGAATATAAAAAATAATAAATTAATAAAAAATGAGCATTTAACTAATGCTCATTTTTATTTGAATATTTTTCTAATAATTTCCTTTTTTCTGCCCATAAATCAAAGGAAAGATTTACAAAATATCTATCTGGATTATTTAATTTTAATAACGAATCCCAAAGTCTATTTATTTCTTTTTCTCTATGTTTACGAATTTCTTCTAAACTTGGAAAATCATATATGATTTTACCATTTTCTATAATTTTTTCCTGTAATTTTTTAGGCTCAAAATTTTCAACAATTTTACTTTTCCATGGCATCAATTCATCAAATAATTTATAAGTTTTTCCAACTTTTTCGCCTTTTATTGTTAATAAATCAGAAAAAGCTTTATTAGTCTCTTTATCATATAATCTATAGATTTCTTTTAATCCTGGATTGGTGATTTTTTCAACATCTTCAGATAGCTTAATTTTAGGTTCAATTTCCTCATCTCCTTTAATTGCTACCAATTTATAAACGCCACCAAAAACTGGTTCAGATTTAGAAGTAATCATTCTTTCACCAACTCCATAAAAATCAATAGCCGATTCAGGATCATCTTCAATTTCATCAATTTTATATTCATCTAAAGAATTTGAAGCAACAATATTTACATCCTCTAAACCATTATCATCTAATTTTTTACGTACCTTTTTAGATAAATAATTAATATTACCACTATCTAAACGTATTCCTTTTTTAGAATCTTTATCCATTGTTTTCAAAACTTCAATAGCTTTCGGTAATCCTGAATTTAATACATCAAATGTATCTATTAAAAATGTTGAATTTTTAGGATAAGCTTTTTTATAAGCATTAAATGCTAATTTATCATCATCATAAAATTGTACCCAAGAATGAGCCATAGTTCCTACTACAGGTATATTAAACTCTTTATAAGCTAATAGATTTGAAGTACCATCAAAGCCTCCTATATAAGATGCTCTGGCTCCATATAAACTAGCATCATAGCTATGTGCTCTTCTAGCTCCAAAATCCACTACTTTTTTATTATTTGCTGATCTCTTTATTCTATTAGCTTTTGTAGCTATTAAGGACTGATAATTTAAAGTATTTAATAAAACTGTTTCAATAAGTTGAGCTTCTATAATTGGAGCTTTAACAGTTATAATTGGTGTATTTGGAAAAACTGGAGTCCCTTCTTTAATTGCATAAATATCTCCAGTAAACTTAAAGTTTTTTAAATACTCAATAAACTTATCATCAAACTGTCCTATATCTTTTAACATTTTTAAATCTTCATCCGTTAAATTGAAATTGCTTACATAATCAATAAATTGTTCTAATCCAGCTGTAATTGCGAATCCACCTTTATCAGGTACTTTTCTAAAAAAATAATCAAAATATACTATTTTATCTTTATGTCCATTTACTAAATATCCATTACTCATTGTTAATTCATAAAAATCAACAAGTAATGATATTTTATTATTATCCATATCAACCTCTCATTATTTTAATTCCATTCATTTCCATTGTATAAAAAGCCAAGTTATTCATTAGTTCTGCATTATGATTTGTAGCTTCTAGTTCAAAAGTTTCTACACAATCAGATAATACTATAACATCTTTTTTTAAATTGTTTTCATTAAAATATGCCTTTAATGTCAAAGCAAAATTCATTATGCATATATCGCTAACTAAACCAACAATTATATAATTTTCAATGTCTTTATTATTATTTAACCAATCTTGAAATTCATCAACTAAAAATCCATTTATAGAATTCTTTTTAATTACTTGAGAATTTATATTTTCATAATCTAAAAATTTTAAAATATTACTTTCTTCAGAATTTTCTAAGCAGTGTTGTGGATAAGTATCAAACTCTAAAGATTTTTCATCATGAGAATCTTTAAAAAATATTTTTCGATAATCCAAAGTTGTTTTATCTAATTTTTTTATAGGCTCAATTATTTTATTAGATCTTTTAGAAGATAAAGGCCCTTTTTTAGTAAAACCAACTATCATATCAATAAAGATAATTGCAGTATCTTCTTTTGAATAATTTTCAAAATTAATCTTATTAAGATCTTTATAAGATTCTTTGATTCTAAGAACTGATTTTAACATTTTCTTTTCATTTGAAGAAATATTTTTTATAGTCATAAATCCTCCTTTAATCCAATAAATTCAAAAAAAAATAAATGCTCTTCACATTCATTTTTTTGATACCCTTAAAAATTTAATTTAATCATTTATTTATCTTTTTATAAAAAAATGTATTATGAGATTCTAAATCAAATTTTTTAGGACTAATAATTTGCTCTGTTGAACCAACAAATAATCTCCCAGTAGATGTTAATGCTTCTGAAAACTTTTTATACATCTTATTTTTAGCTTCCTCAGTAAAATATATCATAACATTTCTACAAATAATTAAGTCATTATTTGATGGATATCGATCTTCTAAAAGATTCATTTTTTTAAATTTTACACATTTTTTTATTTTATCAGAAATTTTATATGAATTTCCCATTTTATCAAAGAATTTTTTATGAAATTTTTTAGGTAAGTTTTTTAAACTTTTTTCTGAATAAATACCATTTTTAGCCTTATTAATTGCTTCCTCGTCTATATCAACAGCCAATACATTAATTTTACGCAAAGACATAAACTCAGATAAAACCATAACTAAAGTATATGGTTCTTCCCCAGTAGAACAAGCAGCAGACCAAAATTTAGGATTTCTATTATTTTTTAATATTTTAGGTAATATCTCATTTCTTAAAACATTCCATTGTTTAGGATTTCTATAAAATTCTGAAACATTTATAGTCAAGTAATTAATAAATTCATCAAATAAATCTTTATCATCTTTTAATGCTTTAAAATATGAAGAATAACTATCATAATCATTTCTTTTAATTAAAGATTCGATTCTTCTTTTCATTTGTTTTTCTTTATAAAAAGATAAATTTAGACCTGTAAGTCTTAGAATATTTTTTTTAAATTTTCCATACCCTTCCATATTCACACCTCATTTTATGAAAAAAAAAAGCCGTTAAAACGGCCTTTTATTAATTTTCTTCATCTTCATTTTCATCTTTTTCAATTTCTTTAATTGATAATTTGATTTTTTGATTATCTAAATCACTATCGATAATCTTAACATCAATTTTTTCGCCTACTCTTAATTCATCAGATGGCTTATCAATACGTTCATCAGAAATTTCAGAAATATGAACTAATCCTTCTAATCCATCTTCTAATTTAACAAATGCTCCAAAGTCAGTTAAGTTAACTACTTCACCTTCATAAACTTCTCCAATAGTATATTTTTCATCAAACACTTCCCAAGGATTAGGATTTATTTGTTTTATACTTAAAGAAATTTTCTCTTCTTCTTGATCATAAGATAATACTTTAACTTTAACTTCTTCACCAACATTTAATAATTTATTTGGATTTTGTAATTTACCCCATGAAATTTCAGAAATATGAACTAATCCGTCAACTCCACCAATATCAACAAATGCTCCAAAATTTAAGATCTTTCTAACAATACCAGTAAGTACTTGACCTACTTCTAATTTATCCCATAATGCTTCTCTTTCTTTTGATAATTCTTTTTTAACAATTTCTTTATGAGAGAAAACTAAACGTCTTTTTCTTTTATTAACTTCTAAGATTTTAACATCTAATTCTTTATTTACAAATTGAGATAAATCTTCAACATATCTTGGTAATAACTGAGATGCTGGTATAAAACCTCTTACATCATTATAAAATGCAATGATTCCACCTTTAACAACTTTAGTTGTTCTAACAGTAACAGTTTCATCATTCTTATACATTTTAGATAACTCATCCCAATCTTTAAGCATGCTAACACGCTTAAGAGATAATAATACATTACCTTCACCGTCGTCTAGTTCAACAACGTATACGTCAATTTCATCTCCTTCATTAATATTTTCCTCAATATCATAGTTAGAATCACTTGAAATTTCGTATCTAGGAATAATCCCATCAGCCTTATAACCGATATTCACTACTATTTCATTTTCAGTAACTTGAACTACCTCACCTGTTGTAATACTTTTTTTCTTAGGGATCTTTAGTGAGTTTTCGTATCCCTCCATTAATTCTTCCATAGTCATTTCATTTTCCATTAACTAAAACCTCGCCTTCGTTTAATTTTTTTTTATATTATTAATTATCCAATCAGGAGTGGAAGCTCCTCCAACAATCCCTACAAAGGATGCGTCGGTTAAATTAGATAAAACAATATCATTGTAAGTTTGTATCCAATAAGTTTGTGTCACTTTTTTACAAATTTCAAATAATTTCTTAGTATTAGAGCTATTTTTACCGCCAACAACTAACATTACGTCAACTTTTTTTGCCAATTTAAGTGCTGAATCTTGTCTCTTTTTTGTTGCCGAACATATCGTATCATAAAATCTAATATTTTCGAATTGATTCTTCAATTTATTTTTAATTTTTTTATATTTAACTTCATTATAAGTGGTTTGACACACTACACTAATTATATCAGATTTATCTACATTAGACAAATTATAATTAATATTTTCTATAATTATCCCTTTATTTTCGCACCAACCATTTATGCCTATAATCTCAGGATGATTAGGATCTCCAATAATAATAATTTTTTTGTCTAAATTATTGTCGTTTTCTACTATTTTATGAATTTCTTTAACATATGGACAAGTAGCATCAATTAAATTTATATTTTTATTTTTTATTTTTTCATATATTTTCTTAGAAACACCGTGAGCTCTAATAATTAAATTGCAATTATCAATATTATCTATTGACTCTACTGATTCAATACCTTTATTTTCTAACTTTTTTTCAAACTGAGCATTATGAATTATTTGACCATATGTATAAGTTTTATTATGATACTCTTTTAAAGAAACATCAACTGCTTTTTTAACACCATAACAAAATCCAGAGTATTTAGCTTCTTTTACCTTCATAACAGCTCCTTTTTTTATATAATTCCATATTTTTATATATTTTTTCTAAAATTTCATTATTTTTATTAATAAAATCTTTTGTTTTCATTTTACCTTTATTTTCTTTTTTAACATATACTGGTGGATAAATCGTAACATTTATTTTACTAAAAATTTTATATGTTGAATCGATAGATATCGGTACAATTGGTTTTTTAGTTTTATAAGCTAGCATTGTACTACCTGGGGTAGATACTAATGGTTTTTCATTAAAATTTCTTGTTCCTTCAGGAAAAATCAAAAGACCCATTTCTTTTTTCTTTAATACTTTTATTGATTCTTTCATAGCATTTATATCTAAGCGTTTTCTATCTACTGGAATAACATTCATCCAATTAAATAATTTTTTTGTTAAAAAATTAGAAAAAAGTTCTTTTTTACCTAAAGCATAAATAAGATTTTTCATAATAACTGCAACTACTAAAGGGTCATGATTTGAAATATGATTAGAAACTATTATAAAACCATCGTTTTTAGGAATATTTTTATAACCATCTACATTAATCTTAAAAAATAACTTATAATAAACTTTCATAATAAATCTGATAAAATTAGTCATTTTTTTTCACTTCCAATATAATTTTTTCAATAACTTCTTTAACATTTAAATTTGTTGTATCTATAACAGTGGCATCCTCAGCCTTTGTTAAAGGGGCATGTTTTCTATTCATATCCTTTTTATCTCTTTTTTTAATAGATTCTAAAATATCTTCAAAATCAACTTTTTCCCCATCTTCAATTAATTCATCAAAACGTCTTTTAGCTCTTTGTTTTACAGAAGCATCTAAATAAAATTTATAATCTGCATTTGGTAAAACGTGGGTTCCTATGTCGCGCCCATCCATAATTACATCTTTTGTTTTAGCAATTTGTTTTTGTAATTCTACCATTTTTTTTCTTATAAATTTATATGAAGCCACTTTAGATACATTTTCATTAACAATCGGCTTTCTAATATCTTTATTAATATTTTTCCCATCTAAATAAAAATTATTGTTTTCAATTTTGAAATTCATTTTATCTAAACTTTTTTTAATTTGATCTAGATTATCTAAATCAATTTTATTATTTAATAAGTAGAGTGTACATGTTCTATACATTGCTCCAGTATCTAAATATTCTATATCTAATTTTTTTGCTAAAATCTTAGAAACTGTTGATTTACCAGACCCAGCTGGACCATCTATTGCTATTTTCAAAAAATCACATCCTTTATATTATTAATTACCATATACATTATACAATACTTTTTAAAAAAATAAAATAAAAAAGCCCTATTAAGGACTTTTTAAAATGTTATTGATTATATATTTCAAAAGTATTCCACACATCTTCTAATTTTTGGAATTTTTCTTCTACATAATCTTTATTTTTCATAGAAATTTTAGTAATTAATAAATTTATTAAACTCATTGGTGCTACAAAAGAATCTATAAACGATGACATAGTAATATCTGCATATAATGAATAATCAGCAAATTTTGTAAGTGGTGAAACCTCACTATCAGTTATTGCAACTATTGTACTATTATTTGATTCAGCATATTCTAATGCTTTTAATGTCATTTTAGAATATCTAGGAAAACCTATAGCAACTAAAGTATCTTTAGAATTAATTTTAACTAAAGTATCAAATATTCTTTGATTATTTATTTTCTTTATAACAGTATCATTTGTTATCAAATCTAAATAATATGTTAAATAATCAGCTAAAATCTCTGATGATCTTAATCCTAAAATATATATAGTTTTTGAGTTAGATAATTGGTTAACTACATTTTTAACATTCTCTTCTGGATTATTTTTTATTGCCTTTTTTATATTTGCAATATCTAAATTCATTATTTTATTATTATTATCATTATATAACTCTAATCTCTCTACAGTAGTTAGTTTTGATTTTATATTTTCTTGTAAATTATCAATAAATTCTGGATAGCCTTTAAAACCTAATGCATGTGCAAATCTTACAACAGTAGATTCACTAACATTAGTAGTTTTTGCAAGTTCTTTAGCTGTCATAAACGCTACTTTAGAATAATTATCTAAAATATATTTAGATATTTTTTTTTGACTTTTTGATAGCTTAAAAAATTTATTTTTCATTAACTGCAAGACATCTTTATTCACTTTAACTCCTTAATTTATTAACTCATAACCTTTTTTTAGAGCCATTTTATTAAGTTCTTCAGTTCCTTTTGGTACACGATTTAACACAGCAGTTTCTATAGCATTTTTTGTAACAATTTTACTAGATTCAACTACCATTCCTAATGCTACAATATTGGCAACTATTGATTTACCAATATCTATATTTGCTGTTTTTAAAATAGGCTCTTTATATAATTTATTATAAGTTACTTTAGGATTAATATCAACTTTTTCATCAACAATAATTATATCTACATCACTATCTTCCGTTAAATATTTATCTGCGGCAGCTTGTGTTAAAGCTAAAACTAAATCAGGTTTACGTACCTTTGGATAATCTATTTGTTTATCACTTAAAATAACTTCAGATTTACTTGCTCCACCTCTAGCTTCTGGACCATATGACTGAGTTTGTACAGCATGCATATCATCAACTATTCCAGCTTCAGCTAAAATTATACCAGCTAAAATTAAACCTTGACCACCAGCTCCTGATAATCTAAACTCTTTTTGATTACTCATTATTATCGCCCCTTAAACTATCTATAACTTTTTGATATTCATTTGTATATTCTGGTGCTTCTTCATTTTTAAATACACCTTTTTCAAATTTACCTTCTGTTTTTTCTCTAGGCAATTTATCAAAAACATTAATATCTAAATAATTTTCTTTATATAAATTCATCATTTGAGCAGGCGATCCTTTTTTATTTTTTCTTCCATAAGAAGTAGGACACATTGTCATAGCTTCAACTACTGAAAAACCTTCATTTTCAATACCTTCTTCAATATATCTTTGTAACTCTTTTGTATGAGAAACAGTTGATCTTGCAGAATATGTTGCTCCAGCTGATGCAGCTAATTTAGCAATATCAAAAGGTCTATCAATATTTCCATAAGGTGCAGTTGAACCATAGTCTTGACAAGGAGTTGTAGGTGAATATTGACCACCTGTCATTCCATAAATATTATTATTAAAAACTATAGTAGTAATATCAATATTTCTTCTACAAGCATGAATTAAATGATTACCTCCTATAGCAGATGCATCTCCATCTCCACTAATAATAATTACTTTCATTTCAGGATTAGCTAACTTAATTCCTGTTGCAAATGCTAAAGCACGTCCATGTGTTGTGTGTAATGTATCAAAATCTAAATATCCTGGTCCTCTAGAAGAACAACCAATTCCAGAAACTACACAAACATTATCTTTATCTAAACCTAAACTATCAATAGCTTTAGCAATTTGATGTAAAACTATACCATGACCACAGCCAGGACACCAAATATGTGGTAATTTATCTTTTCTAAAATATTTTTCTACAATCTGATTCATTACATTACCTCCTTAAGAGTATTTGCAATTTCTTCAGGAGTAATAAATTCTCCATTAGCTTTACCACATAAAGTAACTGTGGCATCATCTTTAACTATTCTTTCGGTTTCTAAAACCATTTGGCCTAAATTCATTTCTGCAACTACAATATTCTTTACTTTTTTACTTAAACTTTTAATTTCTTTTTCTGGAAAAGGCCATACAGTTTTAAGTCTAAATAAACCTACTTTTATTCCTTCTTCTCTTAATTCCTTAACAGCAGCTCTAGCAGATCTTGAAGTTGCTCCATAAGAAACAATTATATTTTCAGCATCTTCAATCATAAATTCTTCATATTCAATAATATCATCTAAATTATCATTGATTTTGTCACCTAATCTTTTATATAATTTCTTGGCATTTTTTGTTGAGTTACTAGGAAATCCAGTTTCATCATGAGCTAAACCTGTTACATGGAATCTATATCCTTCACCATACGAAGCCATTGGTGGAACTAATTCATCTTTTGTAGTTTGATATGGTAAATATCCTTCCTTTTTTTCTGGTTTTTTTCTATCATATATTTCTAACTCATCTTTACTAGGAATTTCAATTTTTTCTCTCATATGACCAACTACTTCATCTGTCATAACCATTACTACTGTACGATACTTCTCCGCCAAATTAAAAGCTCTAATAGTCTCATAATAAGCTTCTTGTACAGATTCAGGACTAAGTGCTATAACAGGATGATCTCCGTGTGTACCCCATTTTGCTTGCATCATATCTCCTTGTGATGGAGAAGTAGGTAACCCTGTAGAAGGTCCTCCTCTTTGAACATTAACTAAAACTAAAGGTATCTCAGCCATCATAGCATAACCAATATTTTCTTGTTTTAAAGAAAAACCTGGTCCACTTGTAGCTGTTAAAGCTTTTTTTCCAGTTAAAGATGCTCCAATTGCTGCAGCAACTCCTCCAATTTCATCTTCCATTTGAATAAATTTCCCACCTATTTTAGGTAACTCTTTAGCAGATATTTCAGCTAATTCAGTCGATGGAGTTATTGGGTACCCAGAGAAAAATTCCATCCCTGCATCTAATGCTCCTAAAACACATGCGTGATTTCCTTGAACAAACTTTATATTCTCAGCCATATTTTATTCACCTTCCAAATAAATAGCAAAATCAGGACATTTTAATTCACATTGTCCACATTTTATACACTCATCATAATTATCAATTTCTATTTGATTATTTTCATCTAAAATTAACACATCTTTTGGGCAAAACTCAACACAAATATTACATCCTTTGCACCAATCTTTTTTGATTTTTAAAACCTTTTCACTCATAAGATTATCCCCCTTGTTATTATTATCAAATACATGATACCATAGGAAATAATAAAAGCAATATTTATTTCATAATATAAAATGATGCAAGTATAGTTGTATACAACTATACTTGCATCGTCTTAAATTTTTAT
>JBNJDJ010000020.1:0-29917 GCA_051744845.1 Bacillota bacterium | reverse complement strand
AAATTATTAAAGAAGCTAATAATATAATAAGAAATAAAATGGGAAATATTTAAATGTATTTTGACCAATTTGATTTATTTAAATTAAATTGGTTTTTTTATAGGAAAATTTTAGCACTCATATAAAAAGAGTGCTAAAAAATGCTTGAAATTTTTATATATATTTAGTAAAATGTTAATAGCAAGATAGAGAATTTCTTATAAAGAAGCACAAAAAAAGAAAAAAATTAGCACTCGAATAAAAAGAGTGCTAAAAAACCTTGATTTTTTTCAAAAAATTTAGTATTATGTTATTGAAAGGAAGTCAAATATCGTAAAATAATATGTTTAAAGGAGGTATTATGATTAAACCATTAGGAAAAAGAGTTGTATTAAAAAAAGAAGAAACAAAAAATAAAACAGAAAGTGGTATTATACTTACAGAAAAGAAAGATGAAAAACCACAGATTGCTAAAATTTATAAAGTTGGACCAGAAGTAAAAAATGATAATTTAAAAGAAGATGTCAAAGTAGCTTATAAGCAATTTAGTGGAGATACTTTTGAACTAGAAGAAAAAGAATATATTGTTGTACAAGAAAAAGATTTATTAGCAATAATTGAGTAAGGAGGGGTATTATGGCAAAAGATATTAAATTTAATGAAGATATAAGAAAAAAATTAGAAAGTGGAGTAGATCAATTAGCAAATACAGTAAGTGTAACATTAGGTCCTAAAGGTAGAAATGTTGTTTTAGAAAAATCAATGGGTGCGCCTTTAATTACGAATGATGGTGTAACAATTGCTAAGGAAATTGAACTAAAAGATAAATTTGAAAATCTTGGTGCTCAATTAGTAAAAGAAGTAGCATCTAAAACAAATGATGTATCAGGTGACGGAACTACAACAGCTACTCTTTTAGCTCAATCTATTATAAAAGATGGTTTTAAAAATATTGCAGCTGGTGCTAATCCAATGATTTTAAGAAAAGGGATTCAAAAATCTACTGATAAAATTGTTGAAAAAATAGTTAATGAAAGTCAAAAAGTAGAAACAAAAGAAGATACAGCACATGTTGCAGGAATTTCTGCTGCAGATGAAGGTATTGGTGATTTAATAGCTGACGCTATGGAAAAAGTTGGTAAAGATGGTGTAATCACAGTTGAAGAATCAAAAACATTTACTACAGATTTAGATGTTGTAGAAGGAATGGCTTTTGATAGAGGCTATTTATCACCATATATGGTAAATGATAATGAAAACATGGTTGCGCAAATGTCAGATCCATTAATTTTAATGACAGATCAAAAGATAACAAATATTCAATCTATTTTACCTCTTTTAGAGCAAATTGTAGAGCAAGGTAAAAAGTTATTAATTGTAGCAGATGATATTGAAGGCGAAGCTTTAGCAACTTTAGTTGTAAATAAAATGCGAGGAACATTTGATGTTATCGCTGTTAAGGCTCCTGGTTTTGGAGATAAAAGAAAAGCTATGTTACAAGATTTAGCTACTTTAACTGGCGGTAAAGTTGTAACAGAAGATTTAGGTATGAAATTAGAAGATACAACTATGGATATGTTAGGTGAAGCTAAAAGTATAAATGTAAGTAGTGACCAAACTATCATAGTTGATGGTTTAGGTGATGAATCTGAAATAAACAAACGTGTAGAAACTATAAAAACTAAAATCGAAAAATCTGATTCAGAATTTGATAAAGAAAAATTACAAGAAAGATTAGCAAAATTAGCAGGTGGAGTGGCAGTAATTAAAGTAGGGGCTGCTACTGAAACTGAAATGAAAGAAAAGAAATTAAGAATTGAAGATGCATTAAATGCAACTAGAGCAGCAGTTGAAGAAGGAATTGTAGCTGGCGGAGGTTCAGCATTACTTTCTTGTACAGATGTTGTTAATAAGTTAATTGATGAACTTGAAGGTGACGAAAAGATTGGTGCTAAGATAGTATTAAGTGCTTTAGAAAAACCTTTAAAACAAATTGCCAATAATTCAGGAGCTGTAGGAGATGTAGTTGTTGAAAATGTTAAAAAAGGCGATATAAATTATGGTTTTGATGCATTAACAAATGAATATAAAGATATGATTAAAGCAGGAATTGTAGATCCTACAAAAGTAACTCGTTCAGCATTAATGAATGCTGCTTCAATTGCGGCAACTTTATTAACTACAGAAGCTGGCGTTGTAAAAAGAGAAAGTGAAGATGATGATTCTCCTGCTGGAGGAGGAATGCCATCAATGCCACAAGGTATGCCAGGTATGATGTAAAAAAAAAGTAAGGCGAAAGATTTTCTTTCGTCTTTTTTAATATAAAAAAAACTCCTGGGGAAAGGAGTTTTTTAGTAAAATATTATATTAAGGGGTTTGGTTATATAAGGTTAGATTTAATTCTTAGAGGGTTACTAACCTTTTCTTAAAATAATTATAATATGTAACGGTTACAAAGTCAAGCATTTTCTTTTTTTAATTAGACAAAATTTTAAAATATGATAAAATATAGTTAAATATAGTTAATTATTTATGAAAATTTAAATATTATTTATTTGACAAATTTTATAAAATTTGTTAAATTTAATGAATAATGAAATATTACTTATATAATTCCATGTAATGGCTTGGAAGTTTCTATGAAGTACCGATAATTCTTCACTATAAGTTATATGTCTTTTTGACATCTAACTTTTTAGTGAAAAAGTTAGATTTTTTTATTTAGGAGGAAATTTTATGGACAAAATTGTAAATAAAGGTATAACATATGATGATGTATTGTTAGTACCACAAAAGTCTAATGTATTACCTGATACGGTTGATACATCGACATATTTAACAAAAGATATTAAATTAAATATTCCAATTATATCAGCAGGTATGGATACTGTAACAGAAGCAAAACTAGCAATATCTATAGCAAGACAAGGTGGTATTGGAATTATTCATAAAAATATGAGTATAAAAGAGCAAGCTTTAGAAGTTGATAAAGTAAAAAGAGCAGAACACGGAGTTATCGTAGATCCATTTTCTTTATCTCCTGATGCTACAGCACAAGATGCAGAGAATTTAATGTCACGTTATAGAATCTCAGGAGTTCCTATAATTGAAAATAAAAAATTAGTAGGTATTATAACAAATAGAGATATACGTTTTGAATCGGATTTAGATAAAAAAGTTTCAGAAATAATGACAAGTGATGACTTAGTAACTGCTAAAGAAGGTATCTCTATGGAACAAGCCGAAGAAATTTTAAAGAAAAATAAAATTGAAAAATTGCCTTTAGTTGATGAAGATAATATTTTAAAAGGTTTAATTACTATTAAAGATATTGAAAAGGTAAGAATTTATCCAAATAGAGCTACTGATCAAGGGGCAAGATTATTAGTAGGTGCTGCAGTAGGTGTTTCATCTGATATGATGGAAAGAGTTATTGCTTTAGAAGAAAGAGGCGTAGATATAATAGCTATTGATTCAGCTCATGGTCATAGTAAGAATATAATTGAGGCTGTTAAAAAAATTAAAAAAGAATTTCCTAATCTACCTGTTATCGCAGGAAATGTAGCGACTAAGGAAGCAACAAAAGATTTAATTGATGCTGGAGCAGATTGTATTAAAGTTGGAATTGGACCAGGATCTATTTGTACAACTAGAATAGTTGCAGGAGTAGGTGTACCTCAAGTAACAGCAGTTTATGAATGCGCTAAAGAAGCTGATAAATACGATATTCCTGTTATTGCTGATGGTGGTATAAAATATTCTGGGGAAATAGCTAAAGCTATTGTCGCAGGTGCTTCAACTGTAATGTTAGGTTCATTATTTGCTGGTACTGATGAAGCTCCAGGAGAAAAAGTGATTTATCAAGGAAGAAGTTTTAAAACATATAGAGGTATGGGTTCAGAAGCAGCAATGAAAGCTGGAAGTAAAGATAGATATTTCCAAAATGAAACTAAAAAATTTGTACCTGAAGGAATTGAAGGAAGAGTTCCGTATAAAGGGATGCTTAGTGACACTATTTATCAATTAGTTGGTGGTTTAAAATCATCAATGGGTTATTGTGGTGCACAAGATATTAAATCTTTGAGAGAAAATGGAAAATTTATAAAAATTACTAATGCAGGATTAAAAGAATCTCATCCTCATGATGTATCAATTACTAAAGAACCAGCGAATTACAATATTTCAAAATAAATGGAGGTAAAATGGAAAATTCAGAAGTCATATTAATTGTTGATTTTGGAGGTCAATATAACCAATTAATTGCAAGGAGAGTAAGAGAATTAGATGTATATAGTGAAGTTGTACACTATTCAAAAGCATTAAAAAAAGCAAAAGAAATAAATCCTAGAGGAATTATTTTTACAGGTGGTCCAAATTCAGTATACTTAGATGAAGCGCCTGATATTGAAAAAGAAATTTTTGATTTAAATATTCCAGTACTTGGGATATGTTATGGAATGCAATTAATGGCTCATAAATTAAATGGAGAAGTTAAAAAAGCAGATTCAAGAGAATATGGTAAAATCAAATTAAATATTAATGATCACAATAAATTATTTAATTCAATTGATGATAATTCTCTTTGTTGGATGAGTCATTTTGATTATGTGAAATCTCCACCAAAAGGTTTTAAAGTAACTGCAACAACTGATAATTGTCCTGTAGCGGCTTTTAAAGATGATGATAAAAAATTATATGGTGTGCAATTTCATGCAGAAGTTGAACATACTCCATTTGGAAGAAAGCTTATAAAAAACTTTATATATAATATTTGTAAATGTAGTGGAAGTTGGAAAATGGGTGATTTTGCTAAAAAACAAATAGAAGATATTAGAAAAAAAGTTGGCGATAAAAAAGTTTTATGTGGACTTTCTGGAGGAGTAGATTCTTCTGTAGCAGCTACATTAGTACATAAAGCTATTGGTGACCAATTACACTGTATTTTTGTCGATCATGGACTTTTGAGAAAAAATGAAGGTGATGAAGTACAAGAAATTTTTAGTCAAAAATTTAATATGAATTTTACTAGGGTTAATGCTCAAGAAAGATTTTTATCAAAATTAGAAGGTGTTACAGATCCTGAAAAGAAAAGAAAAATTATAGGTAATGAATTTATTAGAGTATTTGAAGAAGAAGCTAATAAATTAAAAGATATTGATTATTTAGTTCAAGGAACAGTTTATCCAGATGTTATTGAAAGTGGTACTGATACTGCTGAAGTTATTAAAAGTCATCATAATGTTGGTGGATTACCTGAAGATATGGAATTTTCTTTAATAGAGCCATTAAAAGATCTTTTTAAAGACGAAGTTAGAAAAGTAGGAACAAAGATAGGTTTACCAGAATATCTTGTATGGAGACAGCCGTTCCCAGGACCTGGTTTAGCTATTAGAATTTTAGGTGAAATTACTGATGAAAGATTAGAATTAGTTAGAGAATCAGATTATATTTTAAGAGAAGAAATTAGAAATGCTGGTTTAGAAAGAGATATTTGGCAATATTTTACTGCTTTACCAAATATTCAGTCGGTAGGTGTAATGGGAGATGAAAGAACTTATTGTCATGCAATAGGTATAAGGGCAGTTACATCTGTTGATGGAATGACTTCTGAATGGGCTAAAATACCTTACGATACTTTAGGAAAAATATCATCAAGAATAGTTAATGAAGTTGATGGTGTAAATAGGATTTTATATGATATAACTACAAAACCTCCGGCTACAATTGAGTGGGAATAAAAATTAAAGGAAATTAAAAAATATCTTTGAAGTGAAATTTACTTTGAAGGTATTTTTTTATTAATTATATTTTTAATGTTTGCAATAATATTTTTTCGGTATTATAATAGCATTAGGATATCATTTTATTAAAGGGGGATAAGATGTACAAAAGTAAAAAAATACTTAATTTGCTTGATGATATATTTTTCATTTATAATATTAAAGATGAAAAAATATGGGCTAACAAATTTTTTTATAAAAAGATTAATAAAAGGAAAGTTAAGAGCGTAAAAGATATTTATAATTTAATTGCTATAAATCATAAGTTTAAAGATTTGATAAATAAAATAAATATGAAGGATTTAAAATTATGTGTTAATAATGAAGTATATATATATAAGGTTTCTTGCAAAAAAGTAGACAAGAACCATCTTTTAATAAAATTAAAAGATAAAACAAATATAATAAAAAAAGATAAAGAAATTTTTAAAATTAAATATACTGATCCTTTAACTAAACTGAAAAATAGAAGATATCTATATGATAGATTTAATAAAAATATTTCCCCTAAGTCAATTTTGTTTATTGATATAAAAGATTTTAAAAAAGTTAATGATGATTATGGTCATTTGCTAGGAGATGAAGTATTAAAAACAATTGGTAAAAGGTTAAAAAAAGTTATTAAAGAGAATGATTTTGTTATAAGATATGGTGGAGATGAGTTTATAATAGTTTTACAAAAAGTTTCTAAAGAAATAGTTATTAAAAAAATTATAAATAGATTAATTAATACTATAAATAAAGAAATGAATATTGAGAATGTTAATTTAAATATAAATGCAGATATTGGATATTCAAGGTATCCTTTTGATAGTGTTAATTTAGATCAATTAATTGATTTTGCAGACATGGCAATGTATTTTGCTAAAAAGGAATCTAGTAAAAATGTATGTGGATTTGATCATAAAATACTTAGTCAGATAAAGAATAAAAAGATTTTAGAATTTAAAATTAAAGAAAGTATTATAAAAAAAGACTATAATATAAAATTTAAAAAAATTAATTTTTATAAATCTGAATATCAAAAGGCTTATAAATTAAAGATAGAATTTAATAATATAAAAAAATTAAAAAATATTAATTTAATAAATGATAATGAACTTAAATTAAAAATAGATAAGATTTTAACTAAAGAGAGTATAGCAAAAATTAAAAATAATAATAGATATATTTTTTTAAGAATATCAAATGTTGGTTTAAATAGTAATGAGTATTATAATTTTTTAAAAAAATATATTGAAAGAGAGAATATTGATACTAAATATTTAGTTTTAGATATTCTAAAGAAAACTTTGAACAAAAATATTAATGATAGATTAATCAAATTAAGAAATTTAGGCATTAAAATTTCTATTAGTAATTTAGAAAAAGATGAGATTATCTTTAATAAAACAAATTATGATTTTTTTAATATAATTCATAAAAATAATTTTTCAACTAAAGGAAATAAAATATATAATAAAAAAGTGTTAAAAAATATGAATAATTTATTTGAAAATTTTGATAGAAATATTATTTTTTCATTTGAATCTAATATATAAATTTTAAAATGATACTTAAAGTATCATTTTTTTAAATAAAAAGTTAAAAAAAAGTTAAATTTATATTATAATAAAGATATAGAGAAACTTAATTTAATAAAGGAGGAAATATGTTTTTAGATTTTAGGCCTGTTAATGAACAAGATGCTAATCTAATATTATCTAAAGGGCTTGATAATACATTTGATTGTTATAATATTCAACATCAAGCAGAAGATATTGATGAGATGTTAGATGAAGAAGAATATGATTTTTTTGTTGCATATTATGATGAGTCTTTAGTAGGATTTATTGAATGTTATTTTGAAAATGATATTTTAGAGATTGGTTTAGCTTTAGTACCAGAGTTTGTAGATCAAGGATTTGGTACTGATTTCGTATCGCAAGGTATAGAATACTTAGTTGAATATTATGATTATGTAGAAAGTGTAATTAGATCTTTTATAAGTGTAGAAGATAAAAAGGCAATAGAAGCTATGAAAAGAATAGGTTTTATTGAAATTGATTCAACGAAAGATTGGATTGAACTGGAAATTAGTGTTTAAAATGAGGATAAATAAATATTTATCAAAAGCAAATTATTGTTCTAGAAGAGAAGCTGATGATTTAATAAAACAAGGTAAAGTTTTAATTAATGGAGAAATTTGTAATTTAGGTGATGAAGTTAAAAAAGAAGATATAGTTTTAGTTAATGGTAAGATAATTGAAATAACTGAAAATAATGAATATATTTTGTTTAATAAACCTGTCGGAGTTACTGTAACAACTGCAAAACACGATTCTAGTAATATTATAGACTACATTGATTATGATGTAAGGATATTTCCTGTAGGTCGCTTAGATAAGGACTCAGAAGGTTTAATTTTATTAACTAATGATGGAGAGATTGTAAATAAGATTCTAAAGTCTAAAAATAATCATGAAAAAGAATATATTGTTAAAGTAGATAAAAAAATTGATAAAAATTTCTTGAACAAAATGCAGGGTAATATAAAATTAGAAGTTGGTATTACTAAAGAATCAAAAGTTCAAAAAATTGATGATTATTCTTTTAAAATTATTTTAACTCAAGGTTTAAATCGTCAAATAAGAAGGATGTGTAAAAAGTTTGGCTATAATGTAATCAAATTAAAAAGAACTAGAGTTATAAATTTAAAATTAGGAAACTTAACTATTGGGAACTATAGACAAGTTTCTAAAAATGAGTTAAAAAATCTCTTTGAAATAATTGGTTACACTAAACAAGTTTAATAGGAGATTTAATATGGACTATATTTTGATTTTATTTATATTGATAATCACAATTAATCAAGAAGTGATTAATAAATTGACTGAAAAACCTTTAGTTGGATTATTAATATTTTCTTCTTTTACATCTATATACATATTTTTTGAATCATTAAAATATCAGATGATTTTTGTTTATATATATTATATTTTAATGATTTCATTATTCATTTTTTTATCTTTTTTAAATATTAATAATAAAAAATATAAAATTCAGAAAAATATATTTATAAAGATTTCTTATTTAATTTTATTTATTAGTATAATTTTTATAATTGCTTTACCAATTAACTTTTATATTTTCAATTCTGGAGAATTTAATGTAGGAACTGAAGTGTATCAATTAGAAAATATTGATAGAAATTTTCAAGATGAAGATTATAGAAAATTAAAACTAAGATTTTTTTATCCTATCGAGAATAAAGGTGATAAAAAAGATAATCTTTTTGTAGATAATAAACCTGTAGATAAGTTATTTGATAATAATTATTCTAAAAAAATTTATAATTTTTTAAATGACCTAAAAATTAATGCTTTTTTGAATACAAAAATTACTGAAAAAAAAGATAATATTGAACCTATAATTATTTCACATAAAAAAGGTTTTTTATCAGAAGATTATATTATGATATCTCAAATTTTAGCATCAAAGGGTTATTTTGTTATAGCAATTGATCATATTTTTTATTCGGAATATAGTTTTTTAGAAGGTGATGAGATTTTTGCATTAAAATATGAAAATAAATATGAAAATATTCACAAAAATTATAAAAAAGATATATTGGATACAATAAGTTTTTTAAAACAAATTAATAAAAAATATTCTTATAAAATTGATTTGAATAAAATTACTTTACTTGGACACGGAGTAGGAGGGGAAGCAGCGATAGATATTGCTAGCGATGATTTGAGGATAAGAAAAGTTATAGCTCTTGAATCTGATAATTTTAAAAAAGAAGAATTTATTAACAAAAATTTAAATGTATTACTTATAAATAGTAATAGCAATTTGAAAATTGTTAGTGATAAGTATGAATATAGTAATGTTAATTCAGAAATGCTTACTTCTAGGATTTTTTTAAAGCCGTTTTCATATATTAGTTATATTCTAGGAATTAATAAACTATCTGAAATACATAAATTAGAAATTGATTTTATAAAAAAATATTGAAAAAAATTTATTTTTAATATATCATAGAAAAATGAAAGAGAGGAGTGAATATGGAGTATATAATAGCATTAGGTATAACATTTTTTATATATTTTTTAGTGAAATTTATTGGTATAACAAAAAAATTCTTTACTTACAATAAAATAAAAAAACAATTAATTTATACAACGTATTCTTATTTACAACAAATAAATTTAGAATATTTAAATTTAGATTTATTAAAAGAAGTAATTAGTAAAAGAATATCTAAAGAAAAATTAGATAAATCTATTGATTTTATACAATTAAGATGGGTAAATAAAAATAAATTTAAAGTTTTATTTAAATTAAATTTTCATAAAGATTATCCAATTCATAAGATATCGTTTGATATTAATGAATTAAAGAAGTTAAAAGATTCGAACAAAAATAGGGAGGTAAAAAATGCGTAGAGATTTTGCTAGAAAAGTTGCCTTTGTCATGGTGGCTTTAATGGTTTTTTCAATGGTTGCTGGATCAATTATGTATATGCTATAGGAGGTTTTATTGAGAAAATTAATAGCTGTAATTTTATTTGTAGCTTTAGTTGCTGGATATTATTTTGTAATATATAATCCTGATGATACAAAAGTAGTTTTAAACTTTAAAGATGATTTTAATGAATTAAATAGAGAATTTTGGTATTTTGGTCGTTGGCGTAGCCAAAAATCAAGTATAAATAGTTTAGAAGTAGATGAAAGTGTATTAAATTTAAAAGTAGATAAGGTAGATGAAGGGCCGTATTTATTGTCTAGACCTATAAAAATTGAAAAAGATTATAAAATAAGTTTTAAAAGAAGAGTAAAAATATCTTATGCTAATGATAAATTTACTGGCGGATTAGTACTTTATCAAACGGATTCTAAATCAATGCAACCGATGGCAAATAAAAAATGGGAAGATTCTTTCGGTCAAGCAGCTGTTTTAGTAGAGTATGTACATAATTATAATGAAGATTCAATAAGGCCTGGAAGACATATTTTTAGGGTGTTACCACCAACTTGGGAAGTTATGAATAGTGCAAGGTTAATTAAACCTATTTTTAATGAGTGGTTTATTGAAGAATTAATATATGATACTAGAATGAATAGAATTATTTATAAAATAAATGGAGTGGAATATAATACTAGCGGCTTAGAATTAGATAAAGATTATATTAGATTTTTTACTCACTCTTATGGTTGGGGAACTGGGCATGAGATGAAAATAGATTGGATAAAAATCAAAATAACAGATGAGGATATAATTAAAAGAGGTAAAAATGAATAATATTATAACTAAGATAGAAACTCAAAAGAATAATTCAAAAAGAGTTTCTATTTTTATTGATAATAAATTTGCTTTTGGTATTTATAAAAAAACATTATATAAATTCGATCTTAATAAAGGTGATAAAATAGATGAAAATTTACGACAAGAGATAATGCTAAAGGATGAATATTCTGATTGTATAAACAAATCATATAGTTTGCTTTCGTATAAAGATAGGACTACAAATGAGTTAAAAGAAAAATTATTAAATAAAGAATTTAATATTAATACAATAAATAAAGTTATAAAAAAATTAAAAGACTTAAGATATTTAGATGATTATGAATATGCTAAAAGATATATTGATTTTAAAATCGAAAAAATGGGAAGTTATAAAATAAAAAATAAATTACTAAAAAAAGGAGTTAATGAAAGAATAATTAGTGAACTGTTAAATGAATATTCACAAGAATTTGAGTTTAAAAAAGCTCTTAAGTTAGCTAAAAAAAGAAATGAAAAATATGAAAATATTAGTTATAAAAAAAGATATCAAAGGGTATCTGGGTATTTAAAAAGAAAAGGATATTCTTATGATATTATAAATAGTGTTTTAGAAGATGTATTATATGAATATAAAGAATATTAAAAGTAAAAGGTGTAGTTTTTAAACTACATCTTATACATATTTTAAATATTTTTCGTAACCTTCGTTTTTCATATTTTCTTTTTTAATAAAATCAATAGAAGCGCTATTTATACAATATCTTAAACCAGTAGATTCTTTTGGTCCATCATTAAAAACATGTCCTAAATGATAGTTGCCTTTCTTTGATCTAACTTCTATTCTATTCATACCCAAAGATGCATCATTTTTTTCAACTACATGTCCTTTTTCAATAGGTTTAGAAAAACTAGGCCAGCCACAACCAGATTTAAATTTGTCTTTAGATGAAAAAAGAGGTTCACCAGTAATAATATCTACATAAATACCATCTTCAAAGAAATCATAGTACTTATTTTTAAATGGTTTTTCTGTAAAATCTTTTTGAGTAACATTAACTTGTAAATTTGTCAAATTTTCATTTTTATAATTTTTTTTAATCATAAATAAATCCTTTCTTTTAAATTACTTACTTAATAAATTTTTTTTAATACAAAATTCTTTAGATAAAACTTTTATTGAGTCTTCAAATTTTATACTTATATTTTTTTTAGTTATATCAACTATCTTACCAAATCCAAATTTTTTATGATTAATAAGTTCTCCTTTTTCAAAATTCAAAGATTTTTTCGATCTATATTTCTTATATTCAATATATTTTTGTGATTTAAGTTCATTTATAAACTTTATATCATTGTTAAACTTACCTGATAGAAATTTAGAATGTAATATTGAAACACTTGATTTAGCTCTAGAAATAGCTACATATAAAAGTCTTCGATCTTTTTGAATATCTTGTTTCTTTTGAGGCATAATTGAATCGTATAAATCAATTATAAAGACGTTTTCAAATTCTAAACCTTTAGAAGAATGCATTGTTGTTAGCTTAATATTATTATTAATATTATTATTAGATTTATATATTGACTTTTCTAATTTTTCTAAACAATCTAGGAATTCATAAGCACTTTCTTCTTCATTAGCAACTAACTCTAAAATATGAAGTTTATTTTTTAAATTATCATAGTTAGTATTAGAATTATCTGATCGGTTTTTTAAATGATTTAAATAATTTAATTCATATTTTATTACATTTATAATTTCTAAAGGAGTTTTTTCTTTTAAAGATGTAAATATTTTTTTTAACTCTCTAAAACTATTTGCTTGGAACTTTTTTATATTTGGATTATTTATTAAGCAATCAAATACTGATCTATTTCTTATATTATTTTTTAAATATTGAATCATTTTTTTAGATATATATTTATCTAGCTTATAATATATTCTTTCAAAAGAATTTAAGTCTTGGTTTATAAGTATTAAATTAAAAAAAGCTTTAATATCCTTAAAAATCCAATGGTTAAAAATATCAGTATTTTTCCCTTTTATACTGTAAGGGATATGATTTTTATTTAATAAATTAATTATTGGTAAAGAAGAAAGATTGTTTCTATAAAGTATTGCTACTTCTTGGTCTATATTTGATAAATAATTTAATAGATATTTATTTCTATTAAAGTCATTTTTAAATTCAATTATTTTCAATTTATTTTTTTTAGGATTATCATTTTCAAATTTCTTTTTATATCTACTTTTATTATTTTGGATAAAGTTTGAAAAAGTATTAACTATTTCATAACTCGACCTATAATTTTTATTTAAATAATAGATTTTCGAATTATTAAAATGCTTCTTAAAATCAAGTAAATACTTTGGGCACGCTCCTCTAAAAGAATAAATAGATTGATCATCATCAGCTACCATAAACAAGTTATTATTATATGCTAAAAGTTCAATTAATTTATGTTGTAAAACAGATGTATCTTGAGCTTCATCCACTTGTAAAAATTTATATTTTTTATGATATTTATTTAAAAGTTTCTTATGTTTTTGCAAAACTTTTAGTGCTATAAATATCATATCATCAAAATCTATATATTTATTTTTTCTCTTTGCAAGTTTATATTGATTATATATTTTTTCAAACCTTTTTATATTCTTAGGAAAATTTTCTTTTAACATCATATTTCGTGTATAACTAATATCGTTAATTAAAGTTTCTAAATTTTCATTAGACAGATATTTTTTGTTAACATTTTTGTAAATATTTCTTAATAATTTAATTTTAATATAACCATCTTTACCTTCGATTAAAGTAAAATTAACATCTCTATAACGATAATACTCTTTAACAACTTTATATGCAAATCTATGAATAGTACTAAATGTAGGTTTATTTAAAACATTAGGAAAAAGAGAATTAAATTTATTTTCCATATCTTTTGCAGAAGCTTTTGAAAATGTTAAAGTAAGTATGTTTTCTAAATTTATACTTTTTTCTTTGTTTAAATATAATAATCTGCAAATTAATAAAGTGGTTTTACCACTTCCAGGTATTGCTAATGTTAATGCAGGATTTTTAAAATGTTTTAAAGCCTTTTTTTGATTATTATTTAAATTGATATTATTTTCTTTTTTTAATTTTTTAAAAAAACTCATAAAAACTCCTCGATGAAACTTTTCTATTATCTTATTGTTATATATTATCATTTTTTAATTATTTTAACAATCAAATCCTATTAATTTAAAAAAGACTTGACTTAAATTAAAAAAGATGTTTACATATTTGATGAATTAATATAAAATATATAAGTGATAGGCAAATTAGACTAATATATTTTTATATAGATTAAATTTTAAGAAAATAGTTTTTCGTAGGAGGATAACATGGAATTTGAAGTTAAAAATAATGAAGAAAGTCAAGTTAAGTTTGAAGCAGTTGTAGAAAATGATAAATTTAAAGAGGCTGTAACACAAGCTTTTAAAAAAGAAAGAAAAAAATTTAATATACCTGGGTTTAGAAAAGGGAAAGCACCTAGAAAAATAATTGAAAAGCAATATGGTGAAGGGATTTTTTATGAAGAAGCTGTAAACTCTTTACTTCCAGATGTTTATACAAAAGCTTTAGATGAATTAGATATAGAGCCAATTGATAGACCTGATTTAGATATTGTAGAAATTGGTAAAGACAAAGATTTAGTAATTGAATTTGAAGTAGAAGTTAAACCTGAAGCTAAATTAGGAAAATATAAAGGTTTAAAACTTGAAAAAGCTGATACTGAAATAACACAAGAGGATGTTTTAGAAGAATTAGAAAAGAAAAGAGAACAAAATGCTAGATTAGTTAATGTAGAAGATAGAGCTATTGAAGAAGGCGATAAAGTAACTATAAATTTTGTAGGAACTGTTGATGGCGAAGAATTTGAAGGCGGTTCTGCTGAAGGACATGAATTAGAAATTGGATCAGGTTCATTTATTCCAGGTTTTGAAGAACAATTAATTGGTAAAAATGTGGGAGATGAAGTAGAAGTAGAAGTAACATTTCCAGAGGATTATCAAAAAGAAGACTTAGCAAATAAAGATGCAGTGTTTAAAGTTGAAATTTTAGGGAATAAAGTAAAAGAACTACCAGAATTAAATGATGAATTTGCTGTAGATACATCAGAGTTTGATACTTTAGAAGAATATAAAGAAGATATCAAAGAAAAACTTCAAAAATCAGCTGATGAAAATGCTGAAAGAGCATTAAGAGATAAGGTTATTGAAAAAGCTTGTGAAAATATGGAAGTTGAAATTCCTGAGAAAATGGTAGAGGCTGAAATTGATGGAATGATGAAAAACTTTGAAAGACAATTAAGTCAGCAAGGAATTGATATGGACACATATGCTCAAATGACTGGTGGCGATTTAGACGAATTAAAAGAAAATATGAGACCAGATGCAGTTAAAAGAGTACAGACAGGTTTATTATTTGATGCTTTGAAAAAGGAAGAAAATATTGAAGCTACAGAAGAAGAAATTAATGAAGAATATAAGAAATTTGCAGAAGCACAAGATAAAGAAGTTGAAGAGATAAAAGAAATGTTAGGTGGAAATGATGATCATATTAAAGATTCAATCGTTTCTAGAAAAACAGTAGACTTTTTATTAGATAATGCAGAAATTGAATAATTTTAAAAGGAGTGAAAATATGAGTAATGGTTTAGTCCCAATGGTAGTAGAACAAACTAACCGTGGGGAAAGACAATATGATATTTTTTCTAGGTTATTAAAGGATAGAATAGTTATGCTAAGAGGGCCAGTAAATGATGCCCAAGCTAGTTTAATAACGGCTCAATTATTATATTTAGAGTCTGATGATCCTGAAAAAGATATAAATTTATATATTAATTCTCCAGGCGGTTCTATAACTGCAGGAATGGCAATATACGATACAATGAATTATATAAAGCCTGATGTATCGACTATTTGTATAGGTATTGCTGCAAGTATGGGAGCTTTCCTATTAGCAGCTGGAGAACAAGGTAAAAGATATGTATTACCAAATTCAGAAGTAATGATACACCAACCACTTGGTGGTGCTAAAGGTCAAGCTACTGATGTAAAAATTAGAGCTGATAGATTATTAAAGATTAAAGAAAGATTAAATCTATTATTATCAGAAATGACTGGTCAACCTTTAGAAGTAATAGAAAAAGATACAGATCGTGATAATTTTATGTCTCCTAAGGAAGCTCTAGAATACGGTATTATTGACGAAATTATAGAGTCTAGAGAATAGGAGGTTTTATGAGTAAAGATAAAGATAAGCAACTTGTATGCTCGTTTTGTGGTAAAACTCAAGATCAAGTAAGACGATTGGTAGCTGGGCCTAATGTATATATATGCGATGAATGTATAGAGCTATGTAATGAAATTTTAGATGAAGAAGTTGAGGGAGATTTAGATTTAGAAAATTTACCTATACCTTCTGAAATTAAAGAGACATTAGATGAATATGTTATTGGTCAAGAAGATGCTAAAAAGACATTAGCTGTATCAGTTTACAATCACTACAAAAGAGTAAAAAGAGGTGCTGATATAAACGATATTGAGCTTGAAAAAAGTAATATTTTATTAATTGGACCTACTGGTTCAGGTAAAACATTATTAGCTAGAACTCTTGCAAGGACACTTGATGTTCCGTTTGCAATTGCTGATGCTACTACATTAACTGAAGCTGGTTATGTAGGAGAAGATGTTGAAAATATATTATTAAAATTAATTCAAGCAGCTGATTATGATATAGAAAAAGCAGAAAAAGGTATAATATATATAGATGAATTAGATAAAATAGCTAGAAGAAGTGAAAATACTTCAATTACTAGAGATGTTAGTGGCGAAGGAGTTCAACAAGCTCTTTTAAAAATGGTTGAAGGTACTGTTGCTTCTGTTCCACCACAAGGTGGGCGTAAACATCCACATCAAGAATTTTTAAAAATTGATACTAGCAATATCTTATTTGTATGTGGTGGAGCTTTTGATGGTTTAGATAAAATCATTTCTAAACGTATAGGTAAAAAATCTATGGGTTTTGGAGCTGAATTAAAATCAAATGAAGATTATAAAATTGGTGAATTATTTAAGCAAGTTCAAACTCATGATTTATTAAAGTTTGGATTAATTCCAGAGCTAATAGGTAGAATTCCTGTAGTTTCATCATTACATGAACTAGATGAAAAAGCATTAACTCAAATCTTACAAGAACCAAAAGATGCTTTAGTAAAACAATATCAAAAGTTTTTAGAATTCGATGGAGTTGAATTAGAATTTGAGAAAGATGCTTTATTAGAAGTAGCTAAAAGAGCAGTTAAAAATGAAACAGGAGCTCGTGGATTAAAAGGTATTTTAGAAAAAGTAATGATAGATATAATGTATGATATACCGCAAAAGAAAAATGTTAAAAAATGTATAATAACAAAAGATGCTGTTACTAATGACCAGCCACCAAAGTTAATATATAAAAAAGACGCTGGATCAGAAAAAATAGTAAGTTCATAAAATATTTTGCGAGTCTTTTGACTCGCATTTTATGTATAGAAAGGAGTAGTATTATGAGTGATGAATTTATAAAAATCCCATTAATACCACTTAGAGGATTATCAATTTTGCCATCAGAAGTTAAGCACTTTGATGTTGCAAGAGAAAGATCAATAGAAGCTTTAGAAGAAGCTATGGTTAAAGATCAATTGATCTTTTTGACAACACAAAAAGAAATAAAAGTTGAAAAACCATCTCCTAAAGATTTTTATGATGTAGGAGTGGTTTGTAAAATAAAACAAATGTTAAAATTGCCAGGAGACTCTATAAGAGTTTTGGTAGAAGGAAAATATAGAGCAAAAATCGAAGATATTTTAAATACTGAAGAACTTTTTGAAGTAGAAATTTCAAAACATAGAGAAAAAGGAAAAAAAGATACAGAGACAGAAGCATTAATGCGCTCTATTTTAGATGTGTTTGAAGGATATGTAAAAGTAAATAAAAAGCTAGATCCAGAAATATTTATGACAGCTTCTACAATAGAAGATCCAGATAAATTTGCTGATACAATTGCTGCAAATATTTCGTTAAAACCAGAAAAAAAGCAAGAATTAATAGAAACAATAGATGTTAAGAAACGATTAAATATTATTTTAGAGATAATTATTAGTGAAAAAGAAATTTTAGAAGTTGAAAATAAAATTAATTCTAAGGTACAAAGTAATATAAATAAGCGACAAAAAAAATATTTTTTAAAAGAAAAGCTTAAAGTTATACAAAAAGAACTAGGTGACGATATTGGTAGTGAAAATGAAACTGCTGAAATGTTAGAAAAACTAGAAGAATTAGATTTATCAGAAAAAATTACTACTAAAATAAAAAAAGAAATAAAGAAACTAAAACGTTCTAAAAGTTCAAGTAGTGAAGCTAATGTTATTAGAACATATATTGAAAATATTTTAGAGTTGCCTTGGAATAATCTATCAGATGATAATTTAGATTTAGATCATGTTAGAAAAATATTAAATGAAGACCATTATGGTTTAAAGGATTTAAAGACTAGGATTGTTGAATATTTAGCTATTAGAAAATTAAAAGAGTCAATGAAAGGTCCTATTATTTGTCTTGTAGGTCCTCCAGGTGTTGGGAAAACATCTGTTGCAAAATCTATTGCAAGATCTTTAGGTAGAGAATTTCATAGAATGTCTTTAGGTGGAGTAAAAGATGAATCTGAAATTAGAGGACATAGAAGAACTTATATTGGAGCTATTCCAGGAAGAATTATTAATGGAATTAAAGAAGCCGGAACAAAAAATCCAGTATTCCTATTTGATGAAATAGATAAAATTAGCAGTAGCTATAAAGGTGACCCAGCGTCGGCTTTATTAGAAGTATTAGATCCAGAACAAAATAAAGAATTTGTTGATCGTTATTTAGAAGTTCCTTTCGATTTATCAAAAGTTTTATTTATTACTACTGCAAATGATTTATCAACAGTTCCTAGACCGTTAAGAGATAGAATGGAAGTAATTGAAATTAGTGGATATACTGAAGAAGAAAAGCTAAAAATTGCTCAAAGGTATTTAGTTGATAAGCAAAGAAAAGAAAATGGTATTGATAAAGATAATTTAAAACTATCGGAAAATACATTGAAAGAAGTGATTCAAAAATATACTAAAGAAGCTGGAGTTAGAGAACTTGAAAGAGTTATAGGCAAGTTATGTAGAAAAGCAGCTACTAAAATTGTTTCTGAGGATAAAGAAAAGGTAAGAATAGATTTAAGAAATATTCATAAACACTTAGGTATACCTAAATATAGTTATGATAAAATTGATGACAATAATGAAATAGGTGTAGCTAGAGGCTTAGCTTGGACACCAGTTGGTGGAGATACTTTATCTGTTGAAGTAGCAACAATGAAAGGTAAAGGAAAGTTAGTACTAACAGGTAAATTAGGCGACGTTATGAAAGAGTCTGCTAAAACAGCTCAAAGTTATATTAGAACAATAGCAAAAGACTATAATATTGACGATAAATTTTATGAAGAATTAGATATTCATATTCATATACCTGAAGGTGCAATACCTAAAGATGGCCCATCAGCAGGTATTACAATAGCTACAGCAATGCTTTCAGCACTTGCAGGAATAAAAGTATCTAATACTGTTGCAATGACAGGTGAAGTTACGTTAAGAGGGCGTGTGTTACCAATCGGTGGTTTAAAGCAAAAAGCACTAGCAGCTAAAAGAGCTGAGGTAGAGACAGTTTTAATTCCTTATAAAAATAAGAAAAATCTAGAAAAGGTTCCAAAATCTGTAAAAAAAGCTATAGATTTCAAATTAGTTAAAACTATGGATGAAGTTCTAGAATATGCTTTGATTGAGGAGGGCAAATAATGAAAATTGCTAAAAGCGATATTATTATATCGGCTGTAAGTAAAAAACAATGGCCTGATACACCTACTCCAGAGTTTGCTTTTGCTGGTAAGTCAAATGTAGGGAAATCTTCATTTATTAATATGGCTTTAAATAGAAAAAAATTAGCAAGAACTTCTCAAAGACCTGGTAAAACTAGAACTATAAATTTTTATAATGTTGATGATAAAATTAAATTCGTAGATTTACCAGGGTATGGATTTGCAAAAGTTTCTAAAGAAGAAAAAGATAAATGGGGAAATATGATGGAAGAGTATATAAGTAAAAGAAAAAATTTGCTTGAAGTCATTATGTTAGTTGATTTAAGACATTCTCCAACAGAAGATGATCGTTTAATGTATGATTATATTTTGCAAATGGGTTTTAATGGTATTGTTTTAGCTACTAAAGCTGATAAAGTTAAAAATTCTAAATTTCAAAAATCTTTAAAAAGAGTAAGAGAAAAATTAAAAATGCGTCCTTCGGATGTATTGTTACCTGTATCTGCTAAGGATAAACGAGGTAAGTATGAATTTTGGGATATGATTAATCAACTTTTAGAAGTTAATGGATTTAAAACTCATTTTGAAAGACAATAACAAACATAAAAAATCCCTATTTAAATCTTTGAAGATTTAAATAGGGATTATTTTTTTTAAAATAAGATTATTCAGCAGAGCCATCTGATTTTAAAACGTCGTTAATTTTGTGCATAACAACATTTTTTACAGCATCTCTAGCTGGTCCTAAATATTTTCTTGGATCAAAGTTAGTTGGATTTTCTACAAAAGATTTTCTACAAGCTCTTGTTACTTCTAATCTTAAGTCAGTATCTGTATTAACTTTGCAAACATTATATTCAGTACAAGCTTTAGATAACATTTCATCAGGTACACCGTTAGCATCTTTTAATTCAGCACCGTATTTATTTGCTTCTTCAACAACATCAGAATATACTGATGAAGCACCGTGTAATACTAATGGGAAACTATCAGGTAAAAGACTCATAATTTCTTTTAATCGATCAAATGCTAATTCTGGTTCGCCTTCAAATTTGTTAGCACCGTGAGAAGTTCCTATAGCTACTGCAAGTGAATCAACACCTGTTTCTTCAACAAATCTTTTAGCATCTTGTGGATCAGTATAAGTTGCGTCTTCTTTACTTACATTAACTTCATCTTCTACACCTGCTAATTGTCCTAATTCAGCTTCAACTACAACACCTTTATCATGAGCATACTCTACTACTTTTTTAGTAATAGCGATATTTTCTTCTAAGTCATGATGAGATGCATCAATCATTACTGAAGTAAAACCTAAATCAACTGCTTTCTTACAAGCTTCAAAGTCACCACCGTGGTCTAAGTGAAGAGCAATATCAATTGAAGTATCTTCAACAGCAGCATCTACCATCTTTTTTAAATAAGTAGGTCTAGCATAAGCCATAGCACTTTCAGAACATTGAATAATTACATCTGATTTACTTTCGTCAGCAGCATCTACAATTCCTTGTAGAACTTCTAAATTGTTAATATTAAATGCACCGATTGCATAACCATTTGCATTTGCTTTTTTAAACATTTTCTTAGTTGTTGTTAAACTCATTTTTTCCTCCTAAATTCTTTTCTTTACATAGGGAACTTCTGAATATTGTGGTATTTTACTTAAACAAGGATTATTGTTTAAAACCTATACTCACTTGTTTTGTATAGTTAATAAAATTAACTTTACACTATGAATATTATAACACATTAAATTAAGTATTTGAAGTCATTAACTAATAAATTTCATTAGTTATTTTTAGTAAATATGTACAAAATTATTAGTAACTTCCTGTCAATTTATCAATTATTTTATCCATTGAATCTTTATTAGTTAAAAGAAATTCACCAGATCTTAATTTTGAACCTAGTTCTCTTTTTTCTACTCTTGAGATAAAACTTTGAGTATCTTCAATTAATTTTTTTTCTTTAAGAAGTTTTGCAATTCCATAACCAGTAGTACCACTTTTAACATTTAATTTTATTTCTTTCAATGCTACTTCTTGATTAGATGAATTATTTTTTTGATTATTTTTATCACTATTTTTATTTTCTTCAGTATTTGAATTATTAATTTCATCATTTGAAGTATTCGAATCATTTTCAGAATCATTATTTGTATCTGGTTTAATTACAATTTGTTCAATGTTAGTATTAGAATTTTCATTTTCAACTAGTTCTTTTTGGCTAGGAGTATCATCAGTTATTATTGATTTAAGATTTAAAGAAAAAGAATCCGTTACTTTAAAAGAAATAACTAAAATCATAATAAATATAATAGATAATCCTAATAAAAAATCTGTTATATCATATAGAAAGTTTTTAAATTTTTCCATATATAACCCTCCATTTCTATATATTTAGAATATCATAATCGAAAAAAAAAAACAATGTAAACCTTTTTAATTATTGTAAAAAATGATAAAATTTAATAAAGGTAGGTATAATATGGATGAATTTATAAGATTAGATAAATCACATAAGAAAAAATATTTAGAATATATTGAAAAAAATTTTTATAATAACTTATATCTTAATTTAGATTTTGATAAATCTCTTATTAACCATAAGAAAAATAAAAAATCAGGAGATTATTATGGATATTTTTCTAATGGAGAGCTTAAAGGAGTTTTTGTTTTTTCTAATAATAATATTTTGCATATGAGTTATATAGATAGTGGAGTTTTAAGAAAAGTTGATTTACTTAGAGCAATAAAATTTTATAAACCTAAAATAATAAAAGGATTCAAAAAACAAGTAAAAGAATTATTAGATATATTAAATAGAAGTATAAAATTATATAGCAGTAATCACTACAATGTTATGGAATATTCTAAAAATTTCTTTGACTTAAAATATAAATTTGGATATTTAGATATAAATATTATAAATAATTCTTTTGATTTTTTAATAGATGTAGAAAAATCATTTGGTAGAAATCCTAAATTGATAAATGATATTAAAAAAAAGGTATTAAAAAAATATAAAGATGAAGAATATTTTTGTATTATAGAAGATAATAAAATTATTTCCCAAGGAATGCTTGAAAATATTGGTGAAAAGTTTATTGTTATAGGTGGTATATATACTAAAAAAACTTTTAGAAAAAAAGGTTATGGTACAATTATTATAAAAAAATTAGTTAACGAGGTTTTATCAAGAAAAAAAGTGCCAATATTACTTGTTAATAAAAAAAATAAAAATGCTTATAATCTATATAAGAAATTAAATTTTAAAGTGCTAAATGATTTTTTTATAGCAGAAGTAAATATACAGTAAAGGAGATTTATGAAAGATATACTTAAAAGACTAATTAAAAGATATGATTATGTAGGAGCTTATGAAGTATTAAATGAAAGAGATTTAGAAGAAACTGATTTAGCTATATTGATTAATTCTACTAGATATGCCTTAAACTTTGATTTTGAAACATCTAAAAGGATTTTATATGAGATTTCTGATGATTTAAAAGAAAATTATATATTAAAAGATTTAGAAAGAAATTTACAAGATTTGATTGATGGAAAACCTGATGAACTTTTTTCGGAACTTATATATAATACTAACTTTCAGTTATTAAACAAAGAATATATTGATTTTTTAGGTAGAATTTATAGATTTAGAGAAGCAATTTTCAAATATATTTTTGTACGTTTTAATGATAATAAAAAATCATTTTCATTACATACAAAAGCAATGGAAAAACGAGAAATATTAAAAAAATTAAGAAAAAAATACAGAATCAATAATGGGAATGTAGTTTATGGTGTAGAAAATTATATTAGAAATTATTGTTCTGATGAATACAAGATCAATAAAGTAAGTGATAAATTAACGAGTAAAAAAATAAAAAAACTTATTAGCTTAAGAAATGATTCAATTGTTGGTCATGGATTTATTGGGATAAGTAAAAATGATATTTATAAAATATATGGTACACCTAGTGATATTATTAGGGATTTTAAAAAATGTTTAAATACTTTAGGATTTGTAATTGATAATGACAAATACAAAAAAATTAATTTGTTATTGCTCGATTTATTAGAGGAACTTAATGGAAAAATTGAAAAAGGAAATTAAAGTATGGATATTGATAATTACCCTTTCATTGATAATTGGTATAACAATTTCAAATTATTATACTTTTTATATAATAAAAGGTAATTCAATGTTAAATACTTTAGAAAATAATGAATATATTTTAATAGAAAAGTCAAATGAAAAATATTTTAGAAAAGATATAGTGTTGTTTAAGAAAAAATTAAAGGATAGGATTTTAAAAGAACAAACTCTTATCAAGAGAATTATTGCTAAACCTGGAGATCATTTAGTTATCAAAAATGGTGAAGTATATTTAAATAGCAACAAATTAATTGAAAAATACTTAAAAAATAATTATACTAAAGGAAATATAGATATGATAATTCCTGAAAATCATTATTTTGTGATGGGAGATAATCGGAAAGAAAGTTTAGATAGTAGAAATAAAAAAATTGGTTTAGTTGAAAGAAATGAAATAATTGGAAAATTAAAATATGAAATTTTTAAATGAATTAAAGGAGGATATATGTCAAAAGATATATTATTAAAAGATTTGGCTAATGAAGTTCGAAATCAATATAAGATAGTAGTAGCTAAAGTCAATGGGCAATTAAAAGAATTGACAAGTTATGTTAGTTCTGATGATAAAATTGAATTTATTGATTTAACTGATATGGATGGTATTAGAATTTATCAAAGAGGTTTATCTTATTTGCTAATTAGAGCGACAAAAGAGATATATCCTGAAATAGAACTTAAAATTTCTCATTCACTTTCTAAAGGTTTATTTTTTGAAGTATCTTATGAAAATAGATCTTTTACTAAGAAACATGTTAAAAAAATCAAAAGAAAGATGAAAGAGATAGTCAAGAAAGATGAAGATTTTATAAAAATTAAAGTTTCTAGTAAAAAGGCTAAGAAATTATTTAATCAAATGAATATGGAAACTAAAACTGACTTATTAGATTATAGAAAATATTGTTATATTAATTTATATAAAAATGGCAATATGCAAAAATACTTTTTTGGTTATATGGTACCGTCTACTGGTTATCTAGATATATTTGATTTAACTTTTTATGATGGTGGAATTATTTTAAGACATCCAACAATAGATACACCTAATAGTATACCGAAGTTTGTAGAGTCTCCAAATATAGCGCAGATTTTTAGTGAATATACAAAGTGGGCTGGGATTCATAATTGTAATTATGTTTCAAATTTAAATAATATTATAAAAAATAATAATCAAAAAGATTTGATTTTATTAGCTGAGGCATTACATTCTAGAAAAATAATAGAAATAGCTGATAAAATTATTAAGAAAAATAAAAGAGTCATTTTAATAGCAGGGCCATCTTCATCAGGAAAAACAACTTTTGCCAAAAGGCTTAAGACTCAATTAAAAGTTGATGGAGTAAATCCAGTAATGTTATCTACAGATGATTATTTTGTAAGTAGAGATGAAACACCAATTGATGAAAATGGAGAATATGATTTTGAAGCAATTGAAGCAGTTGATTTAGATTTGTTTAATAAACATTTAAATGATTTATTACAAGGAAAAAAAGTTGAAATCCCTAGTTTTGATTTTGAAAAAGGCCAAAAAAATTATAATGGTGATTTTTTGCAAATAAATAAGAATCAACCAATTATTATTGAAGGGATACATGGATTAAATCCAAAATTAACTTTTGATATATTTGAAAAAGAAAAGTTTAAGATATATATATCTGCTTTAACGCAACTAAATATTGATAAACACAACAGGATTCCTACTACAGATGCAAGGTTAATTAGAAGAATAGTAAGAGATAATAATTATAGAGGAATAAGTGTTCAAGAAACAATTAATAGATGGGCTTCTGTTAGAAGAGGTGAGGAGAAAAATATTTTCCCATATCAAGAAGATGCAGATATTATGTTTAATTCTGCTATTGTTTATGAATTAGCAATTATGAAAAAACATGTAGAACCTCTTCTTTTACAAATAACGAAAGGTGAAAAAGCATATTTAGAAGCCAAAAGATTGTTAAAATTTATACAATATTTCGAAACTATAGATGATGATTCCTTAGTACCAAGAAATTCTATTTTAAAAGAATTTATAGGAGGCAGTATTTACAGATAATATATAAATAAGGGGGGCTGTCTTTAGACAGTTATAAAATGAAAAAAAAATATATAAAAAGAATGTTTGAAGGCTTTAGTTTAAGTATTACATTTATAGTTAATTTATTAATAGTAGCAATATTTTTAAAAAATGAGTATATTTACGATTATTTTAAAAATTCATATGTTTTACAATTAAATCATATTGTAACTTTTATTATTATTTTACTAATTACTTCGATATTAATAAATAGTATATATAGGGTCGTTAGATATAAATATAAAAGATTTTATATTTTTCCTAGTTTGATTTTTATAAGCTTAATTTTATCTATTTATGATTTTTTAAAATATGGTTATTTTTCATATAGTTTAGAAATAATTATTTTAATATTATCAGTTGCTTTTTTTATTAATGGTTTTTTAATAGCTACTTATAATGAAGATTTCAATATTCAAAATGGAATTATTAAGATGTTAAAACTATTTTTTTTAATTTTGTTATTTAATGGCATTTTGAGCTTAGCTTTATTTAAAGATATTCTTACTTTTAATTTTTGGTTTGCAAACTTAATTTTAATAATATTATTAGGAATAATAATTGAATTAAATTATTATTTAAAAAATAATAGACTAATTTTTTATTTAACTAATATTATTTTATTAAATTTCTATTTTGTTTTAAGTCATAAGGAATATATAACTAATTATTCCACTTACTATTTATTAATATCAATGATATTATTTTTTATTTTAGCAATTGTTTTTTATTCTAATTTAAAATTAAATATCAAAGAGAGAAATGAATATATTACTAAAAGAGAAAAACAAATACAATTATATATAGAGCAATTGGATACAGTGGTAGATAAAAAAACTAAAGCAATAAAAGATATGAATAGTCAAATGTCTAAAGAATTAGAATATGCAAGGGTAATTCAAGAATCTTTATTGCCAGAAAAAGAAATTGAATTTGAAAATGTCTCTTTTTTATCTGGATTTTATCCATGTGAACATCTAAGTGGAGATTTTTATGAAATTTTCAAAATAGATAAAGAGAATATTGGTATGTATATTTTAGACGTATCCGGCCATGGAGTTTCTGCGGCAATGTTGACTATGTTTTGTAAAAATGTAATTATTTCTGACGAGAGACTAATTAGAAGATATAGAGGATTAAAACCTCATAGAAACTTAAAACATTTATATAAAGTATTTAATGAATCAAATTTTCCACCTACTACTCATATGGTTATGTTTTTTGCTACCTATAATTTCAAAAGTAAAACTTTAAAATACTCTTCAGGTGGGACCAATTGTTCCCCTTTAGTAATTAAAAATAATGGGTATATGTTTGAATTAGATAATAATTCAGGTTTTCCTATTGCAAAATTAGGAGAATATATTCAGCCAGAATATGAATCAAGCTCAATATTATTAGAAAAAGGTGACAGGTTATTATTTTTTACAGATGGATTGGTAGATCAAAAGAAGAATAATATTTTCAGTCCTGAAGAATTAAAAGAATTTTTTAAAAATAATAAGTATTTGGCTCTAGATGAATTTGATAATCAATTAAACCAAAAAATACAAAAACATAGTAATAGTTTAAATGATGATGTAACTTATTTCTTAATGGAAATAAATTAATAATTATTTTAATAGTAAAGAATTAATTAATCTTTTAATATAAATAAGTATAGTAAAAACTTAATATTTATTAATATTCTTTTTTAAAATCTTTAAAAATGTTAAACTGTTAATGTAGTTTATTGTAAGTATAAAGGGGGATAATTAATGAATAATACATTAGAAGGTATTAAGCCTGAAAAAGTTATGTATTTTTTTGAGAAATTAACTGAAATTCCAAGAGGTTCTGGAAATGAAAAAGAAGTTAGTGATTATTTAGTAGAATTTGCTAAAAAGAGGAATTTAGAAGTTAAACAAGATGAATCATTAAATGTTATAATAAAGAAACCAGGCAACACAGAGAGTGATAAAAGAGTTATTTTACAAGGCCATATGGATATAGTATGTGCTAAAGAAGAAAATAAGGATTTTGATTTTGAAAATGATCCTATTGATATATATGTTGATAGAGATATGATAAAAGCTAATGGTACTACTTTAGGTGGAGATAATGGAATTGCTGTTGCTATGTCTTTAGCTATATTAGATTCTAATAACATTAAACATCCAGATTTGACTGTTTTAGTAACAACAGAAGAAGAAACAGGAATGGGTGGAGTTTTAGGTTTAAAAAAAGATAGTATAGAAGGTGATATATTAATTAATATTGATTCAGAAGAAGAAGGAACGATTTTAGCTTCTTGCGCAGGTGGAGTAAGATCAAATCTATCTTTACCTATATCATTTGATAAAAATCCATTTAATAATTCTTATGAAATTAAAATTGATGGTTTACTAGGCGGACATTCTGGAATGGAAATTGATAAAAGAAGAGGTTCTTCTATAAAAATTATAGGAAGAATTTTAAGATATTTGTCTTTATTTATTGATTTTTCAATTAGCAATATTTCAGGTGGAGAAAAGATGAATGCTATCGCTAAAAGATGTTCAGTTTATATATCAACTGATGATGAGGAAAAACTAAAAAATAAATTGAATGAGATAAAAAATAAGATTATTGATGAATATAGTTCATCAGATCCTAATTTAGAGATTTTTGTTAATAAAGTTGAATTAGATGAAAAAGTAATAAATCAGAAAAATTTAGAAGATCTTATTAACATTTTACGATTGATTCCACAAGGTATTCAAACTATGAGTGCTGATATGGAAGGGTTAGTTGAGTCTTCTTCTAATGTAGGAGTTATTAATTTAAAAGATAATAAAATAGAATTAAATAGTGCAGTAAGATCATCTGTTAAATCATTAAAAAATGAAATAACAGATAGAATAGATATTCTAGCTACTTCTTTTAATGCAAAACATGAATTAGTAGCTGATTATCCATCTTGGAAATTTGAAAAAAAATCTTATATTCGTAATTTAATGAAAAAAGTATATAAAGATAAATATAATAATAATTTAGAAGTTGAAGCAATTCATGCAGGCTTAGAATGTGGATTTTTAAAAGAAAAATTAGGAGACATTGATATGGTTTCTTTAGGTCCTAATTTATATGATGTTCATACTCCTGATGAAAAATTATCAATTTCTTCTACAAAAAGAGTATATGAGTTTTTATTAGATGTTTTAAAAGAGATTTAAGGAGAATTAAATGCCATATATTAAAAAAATAGAAACTAATGATACTGATGAATTATACAATTATATTGAAAAACAATTAGATAATTTAATTAAGGATGAAAATGATTTTATATCAAATTTAGCTAATTTTTCATCTCTATTAGGATTATTATTAAAAGATATTAATTGGGCAGGATTTTATCTTTTAAAAAATAACAAATTAAAATTAGGTCCTTTTTATGGACAGCCTGCAGTAAGTACTATTGAAATTGGAAATGGTGTTTGTGGAACTGCTATTAAGGAAAATCAAAATCAAATAGTAAAAAATGTATGCAAATTCCCTGGACATATAAGTTGTGATATTAGATCTAAAAGTGAGATAGTTATTTTATTAAAAAATAATAACAAAACATTAGGAGTACTAGATATAGATAGTCCTTTATTAGATAGATTTAGTAAAAAGGATGAAAAATATTTAGAAAAGATGTTAAATAAGTTATTAGATGTAAGTGAAATATAAAAAAGTCCACCTATAAGGTGGATTTTTTT
>JBNJDJ010000019.1:0-30537 GCA_051744845.1 Bacillota bacterium | reverse complement strand
TTCTAGACCTTCTTTTCCATTTTCTGCAAGTAATATTTCATATCCATTTTTTTTAAGTGTATATTTTACTGATGTTCTTATTGTTCTTGAATCGTCTAATACTAATATTTTTTTACTCATTTAAATCACCTTCTGTAACCAATAAATAACTAACCCCTACCTTTTCAAAAGTTTCTTTTATTTCATCTGAATAATTTATATATTTTATTTTATAAGACTCTTTTAAAACAGTTTTTTCTAATGACAATAATAATTGAATTCCTGCTCCATCTATTGCTTCTAATTTTTCACAATCTAAAACTAACAAATCTTTCTTCTTAAACTTCTCTAAGGTTTTGATAAATTTGTCCCATACGGAAGCAATTGTAAATATACTAACTTCTTCAGATAAACTTATTTTATGCTTTTTCATACTCCCTCCTAAATTAAAGTTTTATATAATATTTCACAATATATATATACCAGTATTTGACTGCTACAAACATTATTATTAAATTTTTTACTAATTATCAATTCTAAAAGAAAAAACAACTTATTAATTTAAATAATTTGAAAATTGATTACTTTTAATTAATAAGTTATTCAAATATATATTGTTATATAATTTTTTCAATAAATATATCTACTATTAAAGGATCAAATTGATTTTTTTTATTCTCTATTAATTCCTTAGTAGCTTTCTTTACACTAAAAGCATTTTGATAAGGTCTTTCTGTAGTCATTGCATCATATGCATCACATACTGTTAAAATTCTTGCTAAAAGTGGTATTTCGTTACCTTTCAATCCTTTAGGATATCCTGAACCATCATATCTTTCATGATGATATAATACTGCATCTATTATTTTTTTAGATAAACCAGCACTTTTTAAAATTCTATAACCAACTTCTGGATGTTTTTTAACCTCTTCAAATTCTTTTTTATTCAATTTTCTAGGTTTTTCTAAAATAGAATAATCAATAGCTACTTTTCCAATATCATGAAGTAAGCCTACTGTCTCTAAAATAGACTTATCAAAATTATATCTATTTAAATTAGCAAACCGAGCCATATATCTTTGTACTCTATTTGAATGTTTTTCCTCTCTAGGATGCTTTTCATGTAAAGTTGTAATAATTCCCTTTATAGCATTTTGATGATAATTAGAGCGCATTAAAAGTTTCTTTTGATACATAATTTCTTCTGCTTTTTTAAAAAGTTTTTTTATAGATTGATCTTTATCAAATTTAATAGAAGTTCCTATAGCTACTGAAAAAATTAAATCTTTTAAATGTATTTCAGAAAATTCCTTTTTTACTCTTTTAACTATTTTTGATAATGCTTTTTTATTTATCTTAGGTATAATAACTGCAAATTCATCGCCACCTAAACGAGCTATAATATCTTCATTTCTAAAATTATTTCTTAAAATCTCAGAAGTTTTTACTAATAATTCATCTCCGATTTGATGTCCAAAAGTATCATTAATTAATTTTAGACCATTAATGTCAGCAATAATAATACCTAAAGGCAAGTTTTTAACTTTATCTAACTTCTTAATTGATTTATCAAAATATCTTCTATTATATAATCCAGTTAATGAATCTTTATAACCTAATGCAGTTATTTTCTTCTTAGCTTTTTGTTCATTAGTCTGATCTATCAATGTACATTGATAGTACTGTTTACCTTCTAAAATCACTGGTTGACTTACAATTTTAAAATATTTTACATCTCCATTTAGCTTAGATTTTAAATAACTAGATACGCTACCATTTTTCTTTTTTAACTTTCTCATATGATAATAATAATCATCTTGTGAATCAGGATGAATTAATTTATAAAATTTTTTATTTTTTTTAATAGATTTAAAAAAATCTTTTGCTTTTTCGTTAAAATCTACAATCTGCTCTAATGAATCTATATATAAATATATAACAGGGGCATTTTCAAATAGTGATTTATATTTATCTTTCAAGTAATTAACTTGATCATTTGATTTTTTTAATTCTTGATTTTGAAAAATTAACTCTTCATGATATACAAATAGCTTTTCAATTATTTCATTTCTAGTTTTTGAGGTTATATCAATAAACTCTTTACCTTTTAGGATTTCTTCTATTTTCTTTTTTATTTGATCCATTAATATCCCTCTTTACTAACTAGTTTGGTGAACAGAGCCAATTAATTTTAAAGGAGCTCCATCATCTGTAGTTTCTATTATTTTGCCCATATCTTTAACTTTAAGGTAACTTCCATCTTTCTTTTTTAATCTATATTTTATATCCCAATCATCTCTTTTACCTTCTAAATAATCTTTCATTATCTTCATAGTTTCATCATAATCATCAGGATGTATATATTCACAAATTTCATAAACATCATTAGGAAATTCACTAGGTTTATACCCTAGCATTGTAGCTTTAGTGTCAGAATATTTTACATATCCAGTTTGAACATTATATTCCCACCAAGCTATATTTTCAATTTCTAAAACAGTTTTCAATCTTTTAGATGTTTTATTTAATTCAACTTGTTTACTTTTTAATTTAGTTATTTCAACCATTGTTAATATAACTCCATTTACTGCGTTATTAGAAGTTCTGAATGGTCTTATTCTAATTAACCAATATTTACCTTCTTCATCTTGTATTTCTCTTTCAATCCCATCTAAGTCTTGCATAACTGTTTTTATATCATCATTTAATTCAGGATATTCATCCATAACAGAAATATGTTTAATTGATCTTCCTATATCAGTTTCTAATAAGTTAGTCACCTCACTAAAAACTGGTGTTATTCTTCTAATACATAATTGACTATCTAAATATAATGCACCAATTTCTGTATTTTTCAATAAATTATTTAAGTCATTATTAAGTTCTGATAATTCTTCAATTTTTTCTTGGTGTTCATTATTAACAGTATAAAGTTCTTCATTTACAGATTGTAATTCTTCATTTGTACTTTGTAATTCTTCATTTGAAGCTACTAACTCTTCATTAGATGACTGCAATTCTTCATTTGATGTTTCTAATTCTTCTATTGTCGCTTGAAGACCTTCTCTTGCTTGTTGAAGCTCAATTTCTAACTCTTCTATACGATTTTTTTCTTCATCAGACATATCAATAGAAACTACATCTTTTTCAACATCAATGTTTTGTTCAAAAAAACTAACCAAATAATAATGATTATCATTTAATTCTATTAAATTTCCTCTTATAGACAACCCATAATTATTATCTCTTTCTTTTATATTATTTAGAACTAAAGACTTTTGATCTTCAGATAAACGCCTTATTACATTATTAACAAATAGACCTAATTCTCTAGAAATATTTGAACTTAATTTATTTGAGAATCTTCCAGGTTGAATTTTTATATATTTTGAAACTTCACCTAAAACTTGTAAAATGTTTTTACTCTCATCTATTAAAATAGAAGGTGGAAAGTTAATTTCTAAAACTTTTAAAAGTAATTTTTCAAACCAAACTGATTTATTTGTTTTTATTTTTTCTTTTTCTTTTTCTTCAATAAGATTTAATTTAGAATTACTAACATGCAATTTATTACTAATATCTGGCTTATACCCTTTTTTAAACTGGTATATTTTCCATTTTTTATCTATAAATCTAAAATAATCAGACATTTTACCTAAAGTCTCACTATTTCCTAAAAATAAATATCCATCAGTACCTAAAGCATAGTAAAAATTAGATAAAATCTTTTGTTGATAATCACTTTTTAAATATATAAATAAATTTCTACATACTAATAAATCAAGTTTGGAAAAAGGAGGATCTTTTAAAATGTTATGTCTTGCAAAAACAACTTTTTTTCTAATTGTCTCACTTATTTCGTAACCATTTTCTTTTTTGGTAAAATATTTAGCAATAAGTTCTGATTTAACATTAGTTAAAACATTTTCTGAATAAAAACCCAATCCTGCTACTTCTAAAGCTTCTTCATCAATATCAGTTGCAAAACACTTTAGCTCACAGTTTTTAATATTATTTTTTTCCATATATTCAGTAATCATAATAGCTAAAGAATATATTTCTTCCCCTGTAGAACATCCAGCAGACCAAATTCTTATTTGGTCTTTAGTAAAATCTAATTTAGGTAAAACTTTTTCTTCTAAAGCATCAAAAGCTTCTGAATCTCTAAAAAAGTTAGTAACCCCTATTAATAATTCTCTAAAAAGAGTCTCTCTTTCTTTTTCTGATTCTCTTAATAGCTGTATATAATCTTCTAAAGACTCACTATGAGTAATAAGCACTCTTCTTTCAGTACGCCTTATCATAGTACTTTCTTTATATTTTGAAAAATCTATTCCTGAATAATCATTTAAAATAATACTAATTTTAGTTAAATTATCTACTTGTTTATCAGAAGATGGTTTAGATATTTGAAGTCCCATACTAGATTGTTCAACATATTTAATTAATTTTTTAGGCATTTCATTAGGTTTTAAGATATAATCAACTAATCCAGTTGAAATTGAACTTTTAGGCATCCCATCGAATTTTGCACTTTCCACATCTTCAACAATTACCATACCATTATATTGTTTTATAGCTTTAATACCTAAAGTACCATCACTTCCTGTACCTGAAAGTATAATACCAATAGCTCTTTGCTTTTGATCTTTAGCCAAAGATTGTAAAAATATATCAATTGGTAAATTAATTTGATTTTTTTTAGGTTTTTGTTCTTCTAAATATAGTACTTTATCCTTAATTAACAAATTTTTTCTAGGTGGTATTAAATATATATTGTTTCTTTCTGTACCCATACCATTTTCAGCTACTTTTATTTCCATAGAAGTATGCCTTGCTAAAAGTTCATCCATTAAACTATCATAATCTGGTGATAAGTGTTGGACTACTATAAATGTTAGACCTGTATCAGACGGAATATGCTTAAAAAACTTTTGCAAAGATTCTAGCCCACCGGCTGAAGCTCCTAAGCCTACAAAATATCTATTTTTCATAATTTCTCTCCTTATTCATATACTTTATAAAAAAATTCCTATTTTAATAGGAATTATAATCTAACACAAGCTAAAGATAAATCATCTTTAGGGTATTTTTCATTTTTTACATTCTTTTTAATTTTGTCATAAATAAATTTATCATTTTCATAAAAAATTCTCTTATATGCTTTATTACTTAAATCAGAATAGTCTTTTAAGTAATATTCTAAAATACCATCTGAATAAAACACTAATTTATCCCTTTTGTCAAATTTAATTCTTTTTATAGAATGACTTAAATTATCTAAAACACCTAAAAGCATTTCAGAATTTTTCAATTGAATTAAATCACCTTGGCTAAATAAAAGTCCACTTGGATGCCCTGCATTGATATAATTTATTTTCTTAGTATTATAATTAATTTCACAAAAAATACCAGATATTAATTTATTATTTTTAGACTTTTTATTAAAATCAATCAAATAATTATTAATTTTTTCTACTAAAATATCAATTGAATCTATATTTTTAAAATCTTTTAAAAAACTAATTAAATTCATCATAATTAAAGTAGAAGATAAATCATGTCCTGTTACATCTATTAAACTCATAAAATATCGGTTATCATCAATTTTATCAAACCATATAAAATCTCCACCTAACTGATTCATATATTTGATAATGTAATCAAATTGAATATTTTTATCACTATAACTTTCAGGAGCACTTGATTTTAATACATTTTTAGCTACTCCTATACTACTTTTCATTTTATTAGCAAAAAAATCTTTTTTATCAATATTGTGAGCAATTTTTAAATATTTGGTTTCATTTAGATTAATAGGATATATACTAGCAGCTTCATAATATATTTCATCATTTTTATTTACGTTAATAAAATCTCCATTCCATACTTTCCCTTTTTTTATAGTTTTCCATAAATTTTCATAAAATTGATCAGTATGTCCATCTGATTTTAAAACTCTAGGATTTTCTCCTATAACTTCATCATAATTATAACCAGATATATTTAAAAAACCTTTATTAACATACTCCAATTTCCCTTCAGAATCAGTTATAGCAATACTATCTTCAATCGAATCTAAAATTATTTCTAAAATTTCATCAGTATTTTTTACAACTAAAGATTCAGTTATAAATTTTAATTTATTAAAAACCTCTTTTTCAATCAAAGGGTATTGAAGTATTTCAAAAATCCCGTTTTCATAAGCCTGGTTAATATAATCAGGAGATGTATTAGATGTTATTAAAATAATATATTCACTATCAATATCTTTTTTTCTGTAAATATCTTTATATGCTTTATCATCTATTAAGACAATATTTAAAGCACTTATAGAATTCACAGAATTATTTTTTGAAAGATATAATGAAATATCTTCAGATTTTAGCTTATCTACAATCTTTTTAATCTTATCCATTATATTATGTTTTAATGATAAGACTTTTACATATATTTTTATACTTTTTTTCATATTTTACCCTAACCTTATATCTAATATACTATCAAGCATTGTTATTTTGAAAATTTTATAAACATTTTTCTTAACATTTACAATTCTTAAATCAATATCTTTTTTATCTAAATCATTAATTATACTAACTATCCAAGAAATACCTTCTGAATCAATCATTTCAACATTTCTAAAATCTAAAATGAAAGGAGAGCTATTTATTTTATTTATATTAAAATCTTTTTTTATTTCTTTAATAGTTAATAAAGAAATTTCGTTTTGCTTAATAATTTTTTTCATAAATTTCTCCTTCCTTATTCTTAACTGATTCTAAAGGGAATGGTTTTGAGTAATGATATCCTTGACCAAAATCAACATTTAAATCATCTATTATTTTTTCTGCAGAAATATTTTCTACATATTCAGCTATGACTTTCATTTCATAAGCTTTAGCTAGATTTACAATACTTTTTACTAAAAATTGATCAGTTAGATTTTTTTCAATATCTTTTATAAATAATCCATCAATTTTTATATAATCACAATAATTTTTATACATTTTTAAAATTTCAAAATTTGAATGTCCTGTTCCAAAGTCATCAAAGGCAAATTCATAATTTTTTTGTTTTAAAAATTTAATAGATTCTAAAATACCTTCATAATTAGAAATTTTACTAGTTTCTGTTAATTCAAAAGTGATTTTATTTTTTGGATAACCTGATTTTTCAATTGATCTATTAATTTTTCTAATATGGTTTATATCTTCGAGTTCATTACTTGATAGATTAAAAGCTATTCTAATTTCCAAACCTATACTTTTTAATTCATTCATTGTATTATTAATTAAAATATAATCCATTTGTTTAATCATATTATTTTGTTCAGCAATTTTAATATATGGATACGGTGATAAAACTTCATTTTCACCTTGAAGTCTCATTAAAACTTCATATTTTCTAATTTTCCTTTCCTTAAGACAAATAATAGGTTGAATATAAGGAATAAGTTTATTTTCTGAAATTTTATTTTGTAAAAAATCTTTCATTTTTTCTTGTTTTCCATATATTGTATTTATAATGTTAAAATTTTTAAATTTTAAAAAATCATTTTCTTCTGTTTTAAATCTTTTTTTAATAATTTCTTCTATAACTATAATATGTTTTTCTAATTTTTTTATTGTATTATACTTTTCTTTATCAAATTGATAAAGAACATAATTAAAATCAATATTTATTGAATGATTATTAATATAAAATGAAAAATTTAGATATAAATTTCTTAATTCTTCAAATCTTTTTTTAGCAACTTGCCAATTTTTGAAATTTGAAACTATTAAAAAATTATCTCCACCTATATAAAATATATCTGATTCATTTTTTTTCTTTAGTAATTCAAACTCTTTTAAAATCAATGTTAATATTTTATCACCTACTAAATGACCATATTCTTTATTGATTCTTGAAAAATCTTTAATATCAATAATCATTAAATATAATTTTGAATAATTTTTAGAAAAATATTTTTTATCAATTTTTCTAATGTAATTATCATTAAAAAGAGAATATAATTCTCGTTCATATTTTCTTCCTAATTTATACGAAATAAAAATTATTAAAAATAAATTAATTAAAGCTAAAAAAGAATACTTTTTAAAATCTTCAGAAACCTGAAAATAAAATTCAGCGATATTAATTTTTGCTTTGGTATAAATATCTACATTTTTATTTTCTAAGATAACAGATTTTCTTGACACATTATTAGCTAAATTAGATCTTAAAAAATTATAAACAAAATTTTCTGCTTTTTTAAAATTTTCATTTGAATTTTTTCTAAAAATTACATTGTTTTCATTGTTATATATTGAATATTCAATAATATCTTGATAATTATAATTAGAATTAATGCTTAAATTAAAATCTTTTTGATTTACTAATCCTAAAACACTACCAAGGTTTTTATTTTTTTCTACAATAGGTAATAAAACTAAAAAATGATTTGGAAATTTTTCTAGATTAGTTATTTCTAGATTATTATAACCATCTTTTATTAAATTATCACAATTGATTCCTAATTTATTTTCTATCTCTATTAAACTAGCTATTTTTTCTTTTGAAAAAAATTTATTATTCTTTAAACATACTAGATAAATTTCACTAAAAAATGTATTTTTTTCTTTAATTAGAATTTCTTCTTTAATCATCTCATGACTAAGTGGATCTAACCCTTTCTGCAGATAAGATATTTTCATTCCTAAAGGATAAATTTGATTAATAAAATTTTGTAATAATTCAGTACTATATTCATTAAAACTTTCATGTTCTTGTAACTGCATTTGGTTTACTTCATCGATTTGGATGTTTATATAAATTGTCATAAAAAGTAAAAAAAATATGAAATAAATAAAAACTATAGCAGCAATAAATTTTATAACCAATTTACTTTTTAAAATTTTTTTCTTTATGGAATCAATCATATATATCACTTAACCTCCTAAGCACTAAATTAATCTTCAAACACAATTATACTTTTAATATATGGGGTATTTTGATATATAAATTTATTACTTATCATAATAGCTTCTTTTTCTAAAAATTCAATATGAATTTTTTCTGTTTTATTTTCATCTAAAATCTTTTTTTTGTGAAAATAGAATTTATCTTGATCTTTTTCTTTAATAAAATCAGAAATTTGATCTTCTATCTTTTTATAACTTTCCAAATTAAGTTTTTCATAAAATTTTTTATTAGCTTTAAATATTGTATTATCTAAGGTATAAATAATATAGTAACCTGGAATTTCATCAAATAATTTTTTATAAAAATCTTTTTTAATTTCCAATTTTTCTTGCTTATTTAACAATTCTTTGTTTTGAAAATATAATTCTTCATGATAAATATTTAATTTTTGACTCATCTCTTTTTCTTCAAATGACTTATTGTTATCTTTTTTGCTCATATATCCTCCCTAAAATAATAAGAAATTTACAATTGTTGTAAAACTGTTTAATTTCCATTAAAATAATTATATCATTTTGTAACTAAATTAAAAAGTTTTCTTTTATTTTTATTAATATTTTAACATAAATTTAACTTATAACTTAATTATATATTATTAAGTTATTTACCCTTTGTTAATTAATACTAAACACTAATTTTCAATCTATACCATCCTAATTAATTAATAATATCTAAAAACTTATCAATCAAATTATTTATTTTTGCTATATTAAAATTTTTAGAAGCTTTTTTTAATTTTTTTCCGTATTCAACTATTTTAGAATCGTTATTTTTCTTACCAAATTTAATAAGTTTAATTGAAAAATCTTCTATTTTATCTATTATTTGAAAATCTTTTACCTTATTATATTCATCAATTAAATTTTTATATTTAGAATCTTTACTCATATTAGTAAACTCTTTATCATTTTTTAAATATTTATTTACTATTTTATAAACATTGTTTTTCTTAAAAGGCCAATATATAATATCCTCAAAATTGTTTTTACTTGATGATAGTTTATCTGATAATAATATTTGAGGTATATTTTTTATATAATCTATTTTTTTATAGGTCTGATCTTTTGAAACTATAATTAAATCAAATTTTTCTTTTTCCATATATTCTATTAAGTTTTCTATAGATTTAAGTTGGACTATTTCAATATCTATTTCAGAAAATAATATCTCTAAAATAATTCTATGCATATCTAATTTATCAATTAATAAAATTTTTGATTTAGAAATATTTAAATCTATAATTAAATTGTTAATATCATTTTTTCTTTTATATCTAATATTATTTAATTTCAAGTATAATTTGTTTTCTTCTATATAATAATTTATTTTAAGAAGATTGATTGTCTTTTTTAAGAGTTCGATCTTAAAATCAATATATATATCGTTAGAAGTATTATTTGTTTCTATTTTATCTATTAAAGGATTATCAGAATTTATCATTATAATAATATTTAATTTTGTTTCATTAATTAAATCATAATCTATTGATACTTCTAGTGAATTGAAAATATCTTTTAGACATTTGAATAGTTCATAAAAATATATCCTATTATGAAAAATCAATAAATCCTTTCCTATTTTATATTTAACATTTTCATTTTTATTATTCAAATAATTTAATAGTTTTTCTATATTAAAGAATTCTTTATTTTCATTATCAGTTATCTTATCTTTAGATAATTTTAAAATCATATTCAAAAAATCACTTAACATTTCTATTCCTTCAATAATATCAATATATTTATCATTTGCTATTTCATCTTTTAATAGATCAATATTACCTTTTATTAAAGTTAATGGTGTATTAAAATAATGTGATACACTACTTATTATTTTTTTATCTAAGTCTGATAACTTTTTCACTTCTTTTTTCAAATTATTAATTTTTATATTTTTCTTCTTAAAAATTAATGCTGTATTATAAACTACTTGATAATCATATAATTTATTGATTAAATCCTTATTTAATTTGTACTCTTTTTCTACATAATCTAGACCAAAAAAACCATAACACCTATTACTTTTCATTATTGGAAATGCAAACAAACTTTTAATATTTTGTGCTGATAGTACCTTTTTTAAATCATCATCTACTAATTTATCTACAGAATAAATCAACATAGCTTCTCCAGATTTATGAGCATCAGTCCATTTTGTTATTGTATTTAATGGGATATTTTGTAGTTTATCAATTTGTGGCTCTACTCCTTTATTACACCATTCAAATTTATTACTAGTTATCTTTTTATCCCAAAAATATCTAAATATATACATTCTATCTGCATTAAATATTTTTCCAATGTTCCTAATACTACTATTTATAAATTCTATAAAATCTTTATTACTTTGAACATTACTAGATTCTTGAATATATTTTAAAATTAATTCATTTAATTTTTTAACTTTATTCATTTAATCACCTAACTTTAGATACTTCTATTCTAATAATACCATTTTTCATTATGTTTTTATTAAAAATATCTTCATTTTCTAATTGATGATCATTAAAATTAATATAATCAATAGTTTCATTAATGAAAACTTTTTCTAAATCATTAATATATTTCTTATAATTAAAATTACTAGTACTAAATCCAATGTTTATAATATTTTTTTTACTAGATTCATAGCCATTAATATAATACTTTAAAAAGTCATTTGTCTTATAAATATCCTTTATATTATTTTTTACTTTGATTAAATTAAATTTTTTTTCAATATATTTAATAGTTTTTTCCCAACTTTCGATTTTTTTGCAGTCTATTTTTTTAAATTTACTTGATTTCTCAATTAAAACATAAGTTATATCATCATTAGGTCTACTGTTTTCTATAAATCTCTTATAGTACTTAATTATTTTATTATTTAAAGCTATATGACTTAAACTAGAGTTGAACTTTAAAAAATCATAAAATACTTTATAAAAAAAATCACTTTTATTATTTTGAAGTTCAAATAAACCATCACTACCTAAAAACAATTTGTCACTTTCTTCTAAATATATAATTTCTTGTTTATATTTAAATTTTTGATTTAATATGCCTATTGGTCTTCCTTTTAAATTAATCTTTTCAACTTTATTATTTTTTGAAATTTTTATTGGTTGAGTGTGTATACCAGCATTAGATAATGCTATAGATTTATCTTTTTTATTAATATAACCTACAAATAAACAAATATAGTAGTAAGATGGAAAATCTTCTTTTATAAATTTTTCATTTAAATAATTCAATAATTTAGATAAATCCAATTCTGCTTCTTTTAATTGATTATTCATTAAAAAATTATTAATATGAACTCCTGTAAAAACATTTAGTAAAGAACCATCTAATCCATGACCAACAACATCAGATAAATAAAAAAATATTTTATCATTTAATTCAATAAATTGATAAAAATCTCCTCCTATTTCATCAGCAAAATTATAATAAGATGAAATATTTATATTTTCAATTTTAGGTAATTTATTTGGTAAAAATTGACTATGGAGTCTTTTAGCATTTTTTATTTTTTTATCTAAGTTAGAATATAATAAATCAATCTTTTTCTTTGCTTTGCTCATATTAAGATGAGTTTTTATCCTTACTAAAACCTCTTGTTTTATAAAAGGTTTAGTAATATAATCAACACCGCCTAACTCAAAACCTTTTACTTTACTTTTAGTATCATCTAATGCACTAATAAATATAATAGGAATATCCTTTTTATTTTTATTATTTTTAAGATTTGTACATAGTTCAAAACCATTCATTTCAGGCATCATAATATCTAATAAAATCAAATCAGGTTTTCTCTTATCAATAAATTTTAAAGCTTTTTTAGCATTATCAGCTATTGAAATACTATAATTTTTCTTTTTTAAAATTCTTCCTAAAAGTTTTAAATTCCCTGGAATATCATCAACTATTAATATTAGTTCTTTATTCATATCTCCTCCTTCTTTTTCGTTATACCCATTTTTTTTTATAATTAACATTATAAACATTAAAATGATTTATGTATTTATTTTTGGGTATCAAAAATTTAGGAGGTTAAATCTATGAAAAAATATATATTACATATTTTTATAATAATTATTTTAACTACTTCTTTTTCGTATTCTAACGAAAACTTAGGAAAAAAAGATATCTTATATATTAGTTCTTATAGTCCTAGTTTTATGACTTTTAACAAACAAATTAATGGAATTAAAAGTGTTTTAGATGAAAAAGATTATAATATATCTATACAATATATGGATTCTAAACAATTTTTTTCTAAAAAAATTATAGATAACTTTAGAAATGATTTAGAGTATAAACTTAAAACTAAAAAATTTGATTTAATTATTGTAGCAGATGATAATGCTTATAATTTTGCTTTTAAGGAAAAAAATGATTTATTCAAAGATATACCAATAATTTTTCTTGGTGTTAATAACCATGAAAATGCTTTAAAAGCTAATAATTATAATCAAATAACTGGTGTAATAGAAGATTCTTCTTTGGAAAAAAACTTAGAAATTTCGACTAAATTACAGAGATCAGCTGAAAAAATATATATTATAACTGACCCTACTCCGTCTGGGCAGGGAGATTTAAAAAAAATCGATGAATTAAAAACTAAATTTGATAATTATGAATTTATAATCTTGGATACTTCTAAAATCACATTTAATAATTTAAAGGTAAATTTAAATAAAATTAATTCTCAAGACATTATATTATTTTTATCACTATATAGAGATTTAGAAAATAAAAAATTTAATTTTTATGAAAGTATAGATTTTACTATTAATAATTCTAATGCTCCTATTTTTCATCCTTATATGCACGGTATAGGAGATGGTTTAGTTGGAGGACATGTTGTAAACCATTTTGAACAAGGAAAAAATGCTGGTTTACTAGCTAAATCTTTTTTTGATAATAACACTTTAAGTAATAATGAAGTAATTGAAAAAAGCCCTAATACTTATTATTTTGATTATAAAATTTTAAAAAAATATAATATAAACAAAGATTTATTACCTAAAGATACTATTTTAATTAATTATTCTCCTAGCTTTTTTGAAAAATATTTTGTATATATTTTTATTACAATTTTAGTTCTGATCATTGAAAGTATTATTATTTTCTTTTTATTTTATAATTTAAAAAAGAGAAAAAAAGCAGAAAAAGATTTGATTAAAAATCAAGAAGTTCTAGAAATGCAAAACGAAGAAATTATTGCTCAGTACAATGAATTAACAGATACAAAAATAGAATTAGAAAAAAGTAAATCACGCTATGTTCTTGCATTTAAAGCTTCTGAAAGCGGCTTATTTGATAAAAGTTATAAAGAAAATAAATTATTCATTACAAAAAAATGGTATAATAAGTATCTTAAAAAAAATAAAACTCTATTTAAAAATTTTTTAAAACTTATGAATAATAATGATTATAATAATTATCTAAACATTAAGAATGAATACCTAAAATCTAATAAAGAAATATATTCTATTGAATTTGTTATAAATTCTAAATTATTTGACAAGCCTAGGTGGATACATGAAAATGGAATTATTATAAGAAATCAAAACAATGAGCCAACTAGAATAATAGGTAGTCATATGGATATTACGAGTCAAAAAGAAAACACAAAGAAAATACAAAATCTATTAACTTATGATAGACTTACAAATTTATATAACAAAAAGTCTGTAGAAAAATATTTAGTTAATTTAATAAAAAATAAATCAGATAAAAAACACGCTATTATTTTTATAGATATTGATAATTTTAAATATATAAATGACACTTATGGACACAAAAAAGGGGATTATATTTTAAAAGAATTATCAAATCGATTTAAAAATATTAACGATTCCAATTATTTTTTAGCACGTTTCGGAGGAGATGAATTTATATTTATATATGAAGAATATAAATCTAAAAATATTTTAAGACAATTTATTAATAAAATCCTTAAAAAATCTAATAAATTAATTAGTATTGAAAGTAGTGATTTTAATTTATCTATTAGTATTGGTATTTCATTGTATCCCCATAATAGTAAAAATGCAATCGATCTTATTAGTAAAGCTGATCTTGCTATGTATGAAGCTAAAAAACACAAAAATAAATCTAGCTACTTTTATAATGATAACTTGTATCTTAAAAATGAGAAAAAACTTAATTTTTCACAAAATATAAAAAATGGAATAGAAAATAATGAGTTTTTTATAGTTTATCAACCTATTATTAACTCTAAAAATAATGAAATATTTTCTGCTGAAGCTTTAATGAGATGGAATAGTAAAGATTATGGAAAAGTTTCACCAAATGAATTTATTCCTATTGCTGAAGAAAGTGGATTAATATATGATTTAGGAATTTTAGGATTTAAAGAAGTATTTAATTTTATGAATAGTCATAATATAAAATCAAAAATTTCTATAAATTTATCTTCTATACAAATTCAAGATCCTAAATTAATTAGTGATTTAAAAATATTAATAGATGAATTTTCAATATCTCCTAAAAAAATTATATTAGAGATCACTGAAACTTCGTTGATGAAAAGTCTAGATTCTTCACTTAATACAATTAATAAATTAAAAGAAGTTGGTTTTACTATAGCTTTAGATGATTTTGGAACTGGCTATTCTTCATTAAATTATTTACGCAATCTACCAGTCGATATTTTGAAAATAGATAAAAGTTTTATTGATAAATTAACTAAAGATAGTAAGGAAATGGAACTAATTAAAGCTATTCTTTTAATAGCTAATTCAGAAAATTTAAAAGTAGTATGTGAAGGAGTAGAAACAAATGAACAATTAAAACTTTTAAATGATCTAGGATTTTATAATATTCAAGGTTATTTATTTTCTAAACCTCTTAATAATGATGAGTTTATTCAATTTTATAAAAACAATTGATATATAAATACATTTATGTTAAAATTATTTTAGCTTAGCCGAAGTGGCGGAATTGGCAGACGCGTCGGACTCAAAATCCGAAGCCTTTAAAAGCGTATGGGTTCAAATCCCATCTTCGGTACCATAAAAACTCCAATTTTTGTTGTAGTTTTTTATTCCCTTAAATTTATATAAATTTAAGGGAATTCAAAAAATTATATTTTACTAACTAATTTTCCGATACATTTCTAAATACTTCAATTTTATCAAACTTAACATCTGATATAATAACCCCTTCATTATCAGTTAATGTATTATAATTTGCATTTCTTTTAATTGGATACCATTTATTTATGTCGTAATTTAGTAATTCATCACCATTAATTTCTTCTCCTTTTGTATTTATAAATAATACATCTTCGTTAATATGTACTTCTCCCAAGTTGTTATGAAAAGGCAAAACCAAATCATATTTAGCTTCTACAACGACTTCGCCTTCGGTATTAATATAACCCCATTTACCATTCTTCTCAAACCTAGCTAATCCCTGAGAGAAATAATGTAAATTGTCAAAGACTGGTTCAATAATAATATTCCCTTGGTTATCAATAAAACCGACTTTCCCATCTTTATTTATGCGATATAAACCATTATCATCTGAATAAGCTTGAGATTCACCTCCAGCTACATATCTAGAATTTTCAATAATTTCACCACTTTTATTCATCCAAACGAAAGATTCTCCTGCCCTATCTTTAATCGATACGCTAGCTTTATTATCTTTAAATGTTGAGGCATATAGGAATTTCTTATCAATAATAATTTCTTCATTCTTATTTATATACTTCCAGTACTTCCCTATTTTTACTGGTGCTAAACCTTCCCTAAAACTTCTTGCTTCTTCGAATTGGGGTTCAATAACAAAGTTATTATCTACATCTATATAACCCCATTGACCATTTATCATGGAAGGAGCTAATCCTTCTGAAAATTCTCTTAAATGATCATACTTAATTTCAATTACTATCTCGTTTTTATAATTCATATAACCATATTTACCATTTTTTTCTACTCTTATTAAATTATCTGATGAACTCATAAAACGAATAGAATCATATATAGTTTCGATAACTGTTTCACCGTTATTATTTATTACACCATATTTATCATTAATCTTTACCACAGCATGACCATCTCTATAATATGATCTATTGTCAAATTTAAAATCTGTTATTTTATTACCGTTATAATCTATAAAAGCCCATTTTTGATTTTTCTTAACACTTACAAATCCTTCTCTGAAGGCCTCGACGTCGTCATATTCAGGTTTTATTACTATATCACCAATAATATTTATAAATCCATACTTTCCATCCTTTTCAATCTTAGCTAACTTTTTTGTTTTTATTTGTGACTTCAAAATTTTCTTTTGTATTTCTAATCTTTCAACTTTTTCTTTTAAAGAATTAATTTTTTTAATTTTGTTATCATTTTCAATTTTAGAATTTAAAGAACTATTTTCATTTTCTAATTTTTCTATCTTATCCTTTAGTAACTGAATCTCTTGATTTGCTTCTTTATCTAAGTTCGTTTTACTCAAAGTATTACATCCTGGTAATATAAATAAACTTATTATTAATATAAATAATAGATACTTTTCCATTTTTCCTCCAAATTGTGTAATTTTAATTTGATTATTTATTTAATGAATTTATTGTGTTTCACTTTTCAAGTGTACCATTAATTATTTAGATTTTAAAGATATTAATAAATAAATGTATAATATTTAATACTCATTTGGATAAATTAACATTAATAAAATATATAACAATAATATATATCCATTTTTATGTATTAATTGTCACATAGAAAATTTCAAAGTTTTTATTCTTAATTATTTAATGAAAGATAAGATAATAATTTATAATTTAAAACAATAATATTTTTCTAATTGATTATCTATGCTTAATTAAAAATGGTGCCAAAAAATTAAAAAAAGTACAGTATTATATATAATATAATCAACTGCACAGAAAACAAAACTTTGGTACCATAAAAACTCCAATTTTTGTTGAAGTTTTTTATTTGCCTATTTATACCATTTAAATTAAATATATACTCGTTTAAATATTAATTTAGAGTAAGTTTTATTTATCATTTTTTTGAAATTTCAACTCATGTATTTATTATTTTATCTATCTTTCCTTTAAAGGAAATAAAGGAATCATCTTTTCTGCTTCATTTTCTAGATCATCCATATCTTTTTTTGTAAACTTTAGATCCTTATTCATATAATCAAGTGCCCATCTAAAATGGTTAATATCTCCTGGTGGCACAATAACATCAACTTGTCTAGAAAAAATATATTTAACAGCTTTATATGCTAAATCTTTATCTTCAATTGGATGATACCATGCTTTAGGATGCTTTTTATCATCTCCTTTTTGTCTTTCTGTTAGAGCCATAGATTTTATACCTAAGATAGCCATATTCTTATCTAAGGCTTTCTCAAGTACATAGGACCCATATCCATTTTTTAGCAAGGATACAAAATTGAATGGAAATAAAATAGAATCAAAATCATATCGATCAATTAATGCTAATGCAGCTTCTGTTGAATGTGCAGAAAAACCAATGTTTCTAATCTTACCATTCTCTTTTGCCTTTTTATAAGTTTCCATAGCACCACCTGGAGAAAATATTTTTTCAACATCTTCTAAATTATACACCGCATGTAGTTGATACAAATCAAAATAATCCGTTTCCATATTTTTTAAAGATTGGTCCAATTCTTTTTGAGCACCTTTTGCTGTTCGTTCCATAGTTTTACAAGCAAGAAAAACATTTTTTCTAAATGGCTTTAAAGCAGGTCCTAAACGTTTTTCTGCATTACCATATGTTGGAGCAACATCAAAATAATTTACACCAGCTTCAATAGCTTCTTTAACGAAATTATTGGCATCTTCTTGGGTTTCATTCATAACAATGACACCACCAAAAGCTACTTTTGATAATTCTTTATCAAATTTTTCAATAAAAATATTTTTCATAGTTTAATCTCCTCTCTTTTAGTAAAACATTAAATTTAATAACTATTTTAATAATTATCTATTTACAAAAACCAATTGAATTCTTACTTTCTAACTTTAATATTTTCATTTTCCCAATTTTTGAATTATATATGTTAACTGATATTCAAAAAAAAGCTGCAAATACAATTGAAATTTTCTAACCTTTACTCATAAACACAAACAAGCACTCGTATTTACAGCTCGTAAACTAGTTCGTTTGATTTTTGCACTGCGTAAGTATTAATAAACTTTACTCCAACTCAAAAATTAAAAGAAATTAATTTAATATAAAATTTAGCTTCCAAAAAAATTACTTTTTTTGATGCTTATGTTTTCCTTGGGCAATTTTTTAGCATATTAATAGATTTATTTACTTTTTTCTCTTGACATATTAACATATAGCTTAATACTTGTACAAAATTATTATTTTATATTTTTTTCAATTCTGTCTTTACCACTTTGTTTAGCTTTATATAAAGCTTTGTCAGCTAAATCAAATATTTCTTCTCCTTCTAAATCAGTAGATCCATCTAAATGAACTATACCTATACTTAAAGAAATATTATAATCATCTTTAGAATACTCTTTTCTAACTTTCAAATCTATAACTTCAGATTTAATATCTTTAGCAATCTTTAAGGTTTCTTTTTTATTTAAATCTAAAAGTACTATTACAAATTCATCTCCTGCATATCTTATTACAAAATCATTACTTCTTTTACATTTTTCTAAAATTAATTTAGAAAAATCTCTTAAATAATCATCACCTGCTAAATGTCCGTATTTATCGTTAATAGTTTTAAAATCATCTAAATCTAATAATAAAAAAGAAAATTTAGAATCTTGTCTTTTGGTAACTTTAAGTAAATCATTTATTAATGCATTAAAGTATCTTCTATTATAAAGACCAGTTAATTCATCTCTAGTAGAAATTTCTTCTAGCTCTTCATTTTCTTTTTCTAATTTTATATTCTTATATTTAAATAAATACCAATTATATATTTTACTACTTAAATATATAATTAAAAGTAAAAATATTCCATATATAATAAAAGCATTATATTTTAAATACCATGGTTTTTCTACATTCAAATATATTTTTTTTATATCTGAAAAATCAGATTTTATAGATTTAGCTTTAATATTTAATGTATATTGCCCTGGTTTTAAATCTGAAAATTCAATACTTGATTTATTCTTATTATTAATCCAAGTTTCATTAAAGCCTTCTAATTTATAATAATAGTTAATTAAGTTTGGAGCAGAATAATAAACTGATGCTAAATCAATTTTAATATATCTATCATTATAATCTAAATTATATTTTTGATTATCAATTATATATTTATCTTTTTTTATAGATTTGTTAAAAACTGAAATATCTTTTATATATACAACAGGTTTCTTTCCAGTTTCATAAAAATAATCTTTTGGTATAACAGTTATTCCATAAACACTACCAAAATACAAATTTCCTTTATTATCAATTAAATTACCTACATTAAATTCTAAGGCACCTATACCATCTGTCGGAGTTAAATTTTGAATATCAGATAAATTCTTATCTATAATAGATAACCCATTATGAGTAGTTAGCCAAATTTTTCCATTATTTGATTCATTTATTGATAAAACAATATTGCTTGCTAAACCATCTGATTTAGTTAAACTTTTGAAACTATCTGTTTTTTCATTATATTTAGCGATACCTCCTCCAGTCATAGCTATCCAAATATTTTTATTTGAATCCTGAAATAAAGCTCTTATAACATTACTTCCTAAAGAATTTTCATCTTCTCCATTAGAAAAATATTTTTTAAATTTCAATTTATCTTTTTCTAATAAATTTAAACCGTGATTAGTAGCGATCCATAGTCTATTTTTATGGTCAATCAAAAGATCATATATTAAATTATCACTTATACCTAATTTATCTTTATTTGTGAAATTTATTAACTCTTCATTTGATTTAGTATATCTATATAGTCCGTTATAATAAGTTCCAATCCATAAATATTTTTTATCCTCTTCTAATGCATATACACGAGTATTTTCTGGTAAAATATTTAACGAAAAAAATTTATCTTTTTGCCAATCATATTTAGATATACCTTTTGCATCCCCAAGTAAAATATCTTTGTCTATAGTTTCAAAAATTTTAGTAACTGAATTACTTGGAATCTTTAAATTATTTTCATTATATTTATATATTTCATTTTTTTTATTATTATATTTATTCAATCCTTTTTCATATATAGCGAACCAAAAATTTCCTAATTTATCTTGATAAATATCATTTATTTTTCCAGATGAAATTTTATGTTCATTATGATATTTGCTTGAAAATTTCACTAAATTTCTTTTTTTAGAATTTATCTTGATAATTCCTCCACCATTTGTCCCTATCCAGACAATACCTTCTTTATCTTTATATATTGAATAAATAACATCATGTGGAATATCTTTAAAATCATTTGTATTATAGGATTTAATATCATCATTTTTTAAACTTTTTTCATAAAGTCCATTTCCCCATGTTCCTACATACAATTTCTCATTAGTTTTTAAAACAGTGTATATCTTATTATATTCAAAAACATGTTTATTTATGATTTTTTGTTCCATATAGTCGTAGTCAACTACTCCGCCATTCCACAAACCTAAAGTTAAAACACCTTTATCATATTCTTTTATGGACATAACAAATTGAGATAATAAATTAATATTTTCTTTTATAATTTTTTTATTATTTAAAAAAAATAATCCTTCATATGTACCTATCCATAATCTATTATTAGTAAATTCTAAATCTCTAACTACTTCACCTGCTATTTCATAATTAATAATTTTATTTGATTTTTTATCTAATTTATTTAATCCATTCATAGTACCAAACCATAAATTGCCTTTATCATCTTTTTCAATAGCTATGACTATATTATTAGATAAATTAGAATTTTCAGTTGTATAATTAGTAAAATTTTCTTTAGCAATATTGAATTTTGAAACACCATTATAAGTACCTATCCACATTATATGTTGTTTATGATCATAATACATTGTTTGTATTAAATTATGAACTAAATCATTTTCACCAAATGGTTTATTATCATATATTTTATAATTTTTACCATCATAATAATTTAATCCGCCTTGAGTAGCAAACCATAAAAAACCATATTTATCCTGTATTATAGAAGAAACAGACATATTGGATAAACCATCTAACCTATCTATAACTTCAATTTCTAATTCATTATAAGAAAACACAGGAGATAAATTACTACTTATTAAGAAAACAAATATAAATAAAATAAAACTTCTTTTTTTCATAATTACCTCCTAATTTTTACTTTTTATTTTTTAAATTATACATTTTCCTATCAGCTTTTTGTATAGCTTTATATATCTTATCAATGTCATTTACTGATTCTATTCCATAAGAAAAAGAAATCTCAAAATCAAATTTATCATTATCTAGTAAATATCTTTTTATCCTTTGAACGATCTCTTTTGCCTTAGACTTTTTACACGATTTTAGTAAAACTAAAAATTCATCTCCTCCAAATCTAATTACTACATCTTCTTTTCTTATAAAATCCTTAATAGTTTTCACAAAATATTGTAATACTTTATCACCTACATCGTGTCCATACGAATCATTAATCTTTTTAAAATCATCAATATCTATTTGAATCAAAGAATAATTATTTTCTTTTTTAAATTTTTTAAAATCAGTAACTATCTCTTTTAAAAAAAGTCTAGAATAAGCTCCAGTTAATGTATCTGTCTCTGCCAATTTTTTATATTTATTTTTAATCTTGTTAATAAAAATTAAAAAGAATAATAATAATATACTTAAAAAACTAACTAAAAGTATTATTATTTGTTGTTTTTTATCAACTTTTTGTTCTAATAATACTTTTTCAGTAATATCTATAATTACTGAATATAATATTCTTTCTCCTTCTATTATGACAGGATACGAATGAACTTCTACTTCTTTAATTTCTCCATTAGCTAATTTATGTTGAAAATGAAAAAAATTCCTTTCTTCTTTATAAGCTAATTCTCTTTCTTTTGCTACTTCTTTTGCACTTAAAACATTTATTTCTTGAATTTCCATATTTAACAACTTCTCTTTAGGATATTTATAAAAGTCAATTGCAGCTTTATTAGCATATAATATCTCACCAGTATCTGCATTTATAATTAAACGAGGTAAACCGTGATTTTGAAAAATCTTACTAAAATCTACATCAGTTGATCCAAAAGTAATATTTATACTTAATAAAAAAATTAAAAATAAAAAAAATAACCTTTTATTCACAATTTTCCTCCTTTATACTAACAACTAGTTCTTTTGTTTTGATATAAATTTTTATCAGCTAAATCAATTATTTCTTTTACTGACTTTTCTTTTGAATTAGATATTCCATAAGATAAGGAAAAATTAACCTTTTGATACTTTTTACTATACTTTTCAAATTCTTTAGTTACCCTTTTACAAAAATTATTTGCTTCTAATTTATTTACTTCTGGCAATATGACTAAAAATTCATCTCCACCATATCTACCACAAATATCATATTTTCTAGTATTATTCAATAAAATCTCTCCTAATTTTTTTAAAACATTATCTCCTTCTAGATGACCATAAATATCATTAATAGGTTTGAAATTATTTATATCAATCATAATAATTGAATAATAATCTATATTTTTAATAAATTCACTATCTTTTGATAAAAGAGTTTTCATTAAAAATCTTCTATTATAAACTCCTGTTAAATCATCCATCACAGACTTTAAATATACTTTTTGGTGTTGATTAAGATAATATCTAATAATTTTATATAGTATTATAAATAAAGTAATACTGATTAAAAAAAAGTTTATTGAAATATCTAAAAGTCTTTGTTTTGAGCTAATAAATCCTTTTAAATTTAATATATTAAAATACTCTAAAGTGAATAATATTAAAGTTTCTAAAATTATAAGTGTTGGAAAAATCAATTCTTTTTTTCTTTCAATAAATAAAATTGTCATAATTAAAATAAATATAGAAAAATACGGCATTGCACTTAAACTTCCTGGAGAAGTTATCCAAGCTATAGGTATATAGATAGTAGAATAAAAAGACAAAAATATAATCTTTGATAGATAAATTCTAGATTTAATTTCCAATAAATAATACAAAAATAATAATAAAATAAAACTTATAATAGATAAGATATAGACATTAAAGGGTCTATCATTTATTATATTCACAACAAAAGTTAGAATGCTAAATATTATCAAAAATTTATATAGTAAAGCTAAAGACTCTTTATGTATTTCAGATTCTATCTTTCTTTTTTTCATATATTACTCCTCTTATATTTTATATACCCAACTTTATATTTAGTATTCATTTATAAATTCATTTTGTTTCTTAACAAATTTTCTTAACTGTTTAATATCCTTATACTTAAATTCATAAACTAAATATTTTGGATTAATTTTTTCAATTATTTTATTTATCCCTTTATTAAGAAATGGTAAATGTTTGTCTATATTTTGAATATGGTTAATTATTTTTTCATATCTTAAATAATCATCTTCAATTTTATTAATTTTTTTAAATCTTCTTTTATGATCTTTTTTTAAGTATTTGCCAGTCAAAGAAGAATTTATATGTATACCTTTAATATATTTTTTTAATTCTCCTAATTCATCAATTTTATTTAAAATATATTCAGTAGTCTCATCTAAATTTTTTAAATTTGGATTAGTTATCATTAAATGTGATAGATCTAATATAATACCTTTATTTTCATAATTAATATTTTCTAATAAATATTTAGTATCTTTTTTATTTAACAAATTCATCCCTGGCCACCAAAGGTTTTCAAATAAAAGTTCAATATTACTATTTGAATCAAAAACTTTATTAACTAAATCTATAGTATATTTAATTACTTCTTTATTGCTATATTCATAACTAAAACTAAATGCATCTTTAGGCCTTATATGACTAACATGAAAAACCATATATTCTACGTTTAATTTTTTTGCTCTTTCAAATTCTTTTCTATAAATATCTACTAAGATACTTGGATCTAAGCTTCCATAATATTTTTTGATTTCTAAATCATTACTAAAAATTTCATTTAATTTTTTTTTATCATTTTTATAAAATTCTAGCCAAGTAGGATAATATTTTAAATGCATCCCTATTAGGTGTTTATCTTTTATATCTTTAATATATTTTCTTTTATAAGGAAATAATTCAATACCATCTAAATCAAATTCATTTAGAAACTTTTCTACATTTTTCCAACTTTTATCAAAGTGTTTTAGATGGTAGTTACTATTAGATATACTTAATAATTTCATTTTTTACTCCTATTTATTTTTAGAAATATCTTTTGCATATAAATCAGCAAGCTCATTTTCAAAGTGATTTGAATGAGCTTTTACCCATTTAAATTCTATATATTTGTCTTTAGTTAATTTATATAATTTTAACCAATATTTTTTATTTTTAGCTGTTTTACCATTTACTGTTTTCCAATCATTTAAAAGCCAAATAGGAAGCCATTCAGTAGCCCCTTTTTTTACATATTGAGAATCAGAAATGATTCTTATATTTTTATAACTTTCTAAATAATTTAAAGCATCTAAGACAGCTTCTAATTCAATTAAACTACTGCTCTTTAACTTAGATTTCTTAGTAACTAATTCATATTCTTTATTAGGATATTTTATTATATATGAAAAACCTGCTGACTTAATTTTTTCTTGATAAGATCCATCTGAATATACCTTTATTATTTCTTTTTCTACAGTTTCAACTACATATGTTTTATATTTATTATCTAATCTATCTAAAGCTATAATATTTTCTTTATTGTTAAAACCACTAACATCCTTTTTATCTTTAATCACAATAGGAATTTGAAAATCTTTATACAAACTACTTTTACGTATATTTCTTAATATTTTACTCAATTGATATTTATTCCTTTTAAAAAAAATAGCCAAATCATTTTTAGATAATATATCGATATTTCTATTTTGATAGTTAAATTTAACATAGATATAATTTTTAGGATTATACACTTTTATTAAGTATAAATTTTCTTTATTTTTTATTATTTTTAATTTAAATTTATAATATTTATTCATTATTTTCCTTTAAAATTTTTAAAAGGGTTTTATAATCTTTTATAATATAATCTAAATTTATATTAAGTTTATGTTCATCGATATTAAAAAGACAAGTTTTTAACCCAATATTTTTGGAAGGGATCATATCTAAAATTCTATCGCCTACACTTAAAGTAACTTCAGTATTTATATTATTTCTTTTTATCAATGTATCAAACATATCTGTATTTGGTTTTCTAAAGTCTGCTTGTTCAATAGTTAGAACGTCTTCGAAATACTTTTCAATATTATGATATTTTAAAAAATCATAAGTAGTCTTATTTCTATGTGTTAATATATAATTTTTCCCTTTTTTATTATCTATATATTTAATACATTTTAATACATCTTTGTATAAAGGAGCTTGTTTTTTATCCATATTATACTCTATACTTTTCCACTTTTTTCTAAAACTTTCATTTAAATCTAAAACATCAAAAGCTTTTTTAGAAGATTGTTTTAATAAACTATAAGCTTTTTTAAAACTAACTTCTTTACCTTCTTCTTTAAGAGCTTTGATAAAAGCATTTACCATAAGTGGATAAGTATCACAAATAGTTCCATCAAAATCCCAAATAATATTTTTAATCATAAATTCTCCTTTATTATAATTTGTTTATTTTAATTATAACATTTTTATAATGATTTAAAAAATCAAATTAGCGTTACCTAAAAAGATACCGTTGAATTTATTTTTTAGGAAACCAAGGGAAAAATTTGTTAGTTTTTTCTTTATATTCTTTAAATCCTTTTCTATTTTCATATTTTTCTTCTAATAATGGAACTCCACTTACTTTTAAAATCAAAAATGTTATTAATACTGGGCTTATAATAGTAACTATATTTTTAGTTGTAGAAAAAACAATTATAAAAATGCCCCACCACATTGTCACTTCTCCAAAATAATTTGGATGGCGAGTATAAGACCAAAGACCTTTTGTCATAATTTTTTTAGAATCAGTTCTATTTTTTATAAATTTTTTAAGCTGATAATCACCAATAGATTCAAATAAAAAACCGATTATCCAGATAATTAAGCCTAATATAATAAAAGCGTTAAAATTAAAATTTTTAGCTTGATTAATAATAATAATTGGATAAGCTATTATTAACATTAATACACCTTGCAATAAGAAAACTCTGAAATATGCAGTTTTCCAAACATTATCCCATTTATCCCTCATATTTTGATAACGATAGTCTTCCTTTTTATTAAAATTTCTTATTGAAATATGACTAGCTAACCTAATTCCCCATATTAATACTAATCCAGTAACTATTAAAGCACTAATATTTTTATTTCCAATAATTAAATTATAACCAGCTATTACCATAAAACTTAATCCCCAAAATGTATCTACAATAGATAATCTATCATATTTTTTAGCTATTAAAAAAGCTATTGTAAAAAAAATCCAAGTCACAACTAAATTTTCTAAAATCATAACTACCTCCTATTAAAACTTATACTTATTGCTTTTTTTCCTGCACTAATAGCAACTACATTCGAAATTTTTACTATGCTATTTACTTTTAAATTTAAATTTTTTTCAATTCTTTTTTTCAAACTTAAAGCTTCGCTTTTATCATAAGAATATGAAATAATGATATTTTCAATTTTATAATCTTCATTTGATTTTTCCAATTTTCTATAAATTTTATCTATAGCACCATTTTTTGAAAAAGATCCTCCAAAAGCTATACCTTTTCCTTCTTTATTTAAACTAATAATAGGTTTTAAATTTAAAAAGTTCCCGATTTTACCAACTGTATTTGGTACTCTTCCTCCTTTAACCATACTATTAAAATTATCTACAGCCACATATATAAAAGTATTATCAATAACTTTACTAATTTTTTGTTTTATTTTTTCTAAACTGAATCCTTTTTTAATATATTTTGCTGCCTTAAGTACAACTATACCTTGAGCACCTGAATTTTTCTTACTATCTATTACAGTTATATTTTTAAACTCTTTAGTTTGATTCAAAATATTTCTATAAGTACCGCTTAATTTTGATGCTAAACTAATATATACCACTTCTTCATATTTATTAGATAATTCTTTAAATAGCTTTTTCACATATTTTAAATTTGGTGTTGAAGATTTAGCTTTAACACTTTTACTTTTTGTAAATTCAAAAAACATATCTGAATTAATAGTTAATCTATCTAAAAATTCATTCCCATTTATATTTAATAATAAAGGAATAACATGAATATCATATTTTTTAATAATTTCTTTATCTATATCTGCAACTGAATCTGTAACTAGAGCAATTTTTTTACTTTTATCATTATTAGATTTAACTTGCAAAAACATATCATCAACTTTGTTTTCAATTATTTTATAGCCTTTAGAATATAACTTTTTAGCTATAGTATCTGGATCATTTGTATGGATATGAATCTTTGCACTATGATCATTAACAGTAATAATAAATGAGTTTCCTAAATTTGATATATAATTTTTTAAAAAAGTTTTATCTATTTTTTCTTTTTGAATAAAAAACTCAGTACAATATCTATAACTATTATCATCTATATTTTTAATTTCATGAGATGATTCGATAGTGGTCTTTCTTAATAATACTTTTCTTTTAAAAACTATACCTTGAATAAAATATTTCGATATTCCTTCTATAAAATGATAAAACCCTTTTGCACCTGCATCTACTACTCCATTTTTTCTTAAAACTTCTAATTCATTTGTTGTTTGATTTAATATCTCTTTACAATAATTTAGACTAGATCTTAAAATATTTTTAAAATCTTTTTCTTTTTCATAAGTTTTAATCATATAATCTGTCCATTTTTGAATCATAGTTAAAATAGTACCCTTTACTGGATTAGCTATTGATTCAAAAACATATGGAACTGTATTATCTAAATATATAATAAATTCTTTTTCAGTTATATGTTTTTTAGATTTAACTTGTTTATAAAATCCATTTATAAATTGAGCAAATATAAAGCCAGAATTACCTCTTGCACCAGCTATTGCTCCTTTAGACATATCTTTAACTACTGACTCTAAGCTATCTTTATCTTCTACATAATCTAAAATACTATTAATAGTAAATACTAAATTTGATCCAGTATCTCCATCTGGTACTGGAAAAACATTCATAGAATTTAAATTTTCTTCATTTTTATTAATCTCAACTGCTCCATTGTTAAATGCATTATATATATCTTTGCCTGTTATAACTTTCATAATATCCTTTCTTAAATCATTTATTTGTTTACAATATATGTTTACCCAAGTATAAAATTTTAACACATATTTTAAATAAAAAAAGCAGCTAACTTAATAGCTACTTTTATCTTTATTTATTATAATTTTTAGGTGCTGGAGCCTTAACTACTAATAGTTCTAAAACTTCTTTATGTTTATTTCTAACATTCATTTTAGTATCATAAGGTATTTCTAGAATATCTCCTTTTTCATATATATGATCATCTTGATCATTTAATTTTATAGATAATTTACCTCTTAAAACTGTCATATATACATTTGAGTTAGAAAAATGTTCAGGTAATCCTTCCCCTTTATTAAAAACCATATGAATATAATTGATATTTTCATCCATAATTATTTTTTCAACTTTTTTTTCATCACCAGTATAATATTGTTTTACTTTTTCAATCATAATTTCCTCCTAATTTAGTCTATTATTTTACCATCTGTAGAGATAGTAACTTCTTTATAATTTACAATTGTCTCAGTATCTAATAGAGCTTTCTTTGCAGCTGATATTATACCTGAACAACAAGGTACTTCCATTCTAACAACTGTGATACTTTCTATATTATTATTACTAATAATTTCTTTTAATTTATTAGTATTATAATCGTTATCATCTAATTTAGGGCAAGCTATTATTGTTATCTTATCTTTTATAAATTCGTTGTGAAAATTACCATAAGCATATGCTGTACAATCAGCAGCAATTAATAAATCAGCATCTTGTAAATAACTAGCATTAGGATTAATCAATTTCATTTGAACTGGCCATTGTTGCAATTTAGAATCTGAACTAGGTTTAACCTTAGTTTCTTTTTTTACTTCATTCATTTTAAAAGGATTATCTTCTTTGTTTCTTTCAAAAGTTTTTTCCTCATGTCCTGGACAACCACATGCAAGTGTATCCTTTTTTTTGTCATTTGATTTTTTATTATCCATTGTTAACCTTTCTTTTCTATTTTCTACTGCCTCTTCATTATATTCTTTAGCATCTCTTTCAATTAATTCAATTGCATCAGTAGGACAACTAGGCAAGCAATTACCTAAGCCATCACAATATTCATCACTAACAAGTTTTGCCTTACCATCTACTAATTGTAAAGCACTTTCATGACAAGCATTTACACAAAGTCCACAACCAACACATTTATCTTCATGAATTTTTATTATTTTTCTTTTCATATTTTCCTCCATTAATTCTTAAT
>JBNJDJ010000018.1:0-34086 GCA_051744845.1 Bacillota bacterium | reverse complement strand
GATGAGGTTCCAACTGGAGTTTTAATATCAGGACCTTTTACTGCTGCAGCTAGTATTTATAAAACTGCTAATTTATTAAGAGCTACTCGAAAAGATAGTGAAAATCTACATAGATTAATAGATTTCTGTACTCAAAATCTTAAAAAAATTTATCGAGAGTTTATTAAAAGAGGAGCGCTTATTTTAATGTGTGATCCAATAGCTTCTGGAACAATTATACACAAAAAGCAATATAGAGAATTTGTTTTACCATATACAATCGAATTAGTGAAAGAGATTCATGAAGCAGGTGGAATGGTTTGCTATCATATTTGTGGAGATACGACTTCAATAATTACAGATATGATTGAATCTGGATGCGACATGTTAAGTATAGACAATAAAGTGGATTTAGAATATACAAAAAATCAAATAGGAGATAAAGTGCCTATATTAGGAAATGTTGATCCTGTTGATGTTATGAATTTAGGAAGTCCAGAAGATGTAAAAAATGCTGTAAAAGAATGCTTAAAAAAAGGTTATAATTCAGAAAAAGGATATATTCTTGCATCAGGATGCGATTTATCAGGTGACATACCACTAGAAAATGTAGATGCATTTATGGAAGCTGCAAGAGAGTATGGTAAGTGGCCTTTAGATCCAAAGAATTTTAAATAAATATAGGAGGAAAAAATGTCTATTTCAAAAGAAAAATTATTAAAAAAATTATCAGATGGTGTTTTAGAGATGGAAGATGATGTAGTAATAGAAGCTGCAAATGAATATTTAAAGCAAGGTTATCCAGCTTTAGATGGCATTTTAAAAGGTTTAGTAGATGGAATGAACAAAGCTAGTGTTCTTTATGACGAAGAAGAGTATTTTGTAACTGATGTATTATTATGTTCTGATGCTATGTATGAAGGATTAAATATTCTTAGACCTCATTTACCAGAAGAAGAAGCAAATAAGAAAAAACCAACTGGGGTTATTGGAGTTGTTCAAGGAGATACTCATGATATTGGTAAAAATCTCGTTAAAATAATGTTAGAAACAGCTGGGTTTGAGATGCATGATTTAGGAAGAGATGTACCTTTGGTTGAGTTTGTTGAAAAATCAAAAGAAGTAAAAGCTGATTTAGTATGTTTATCTACTTTAATGACTACTACTATGGGAGGTATGGAAACAGTAATAGATATGTTAAAAGAACACGGAGTTAGAGATGAAATGAAAGTTATAGTAGGTGGAGGTCCTATTTCTCAAAAATTTGCTGACATAATTGGTGCTGATGGATATTCAGATAATGCAGTTGAAGCTGTCAAGCTATCAAAGTCTTTACTAGGTTTAGCGTAGGAGGGAAAATATGTTAACAGAAAAAACCAGATTATTTAATGTATTAGCTAATAAAAAAGTAGATAGACCTCCTTGTATTTGTCCAGGTGGTATGATGAATATGGTAACTAAAGATCTTATTAATAAATTAGAAGTTGATTTTTCTAAAGCTCATCACGATGCTGAAGTTATGGCTGATTTAGCTCAATCAGTATATGATAATGGTTTTTTTGAAAATTATGGTGTGCCATTTTGTATGACTATTGAGTCTGAGGGTTTTGGTGCTGAAGTTGAGTTTGGAAGTGATATAGTAGAACCACATGTTACTAAATATAAAATTGATTCAGTTACTGAATATAAAGAATTACCTAGTATAGATTATTCAAAAGGACGTTATCCTGTTGTTTTAAAAGCTATAGAGATTTTAAAACAAAGAAATACTAATGTACCTATTGTTGGAAATATTACTGGTCCAATTAGTACAGCAAGCTCTATTATGGAACCTGTTGATTTTTATAAAGAATTAAGAAAGAAAAATAAATCAGCACATGAATTTTTAGAGGTAGTAACTGATTCTTTAATTGAATTTGCTATGTTACAAATTGAAGCTGGTGCAGATATTATTGCAATATCTGATCCAAGTGGAACAGGAGAAATTTTAGGTCCAAAATATTTTGATGAGTTTGCTGTATTATATATAAATAAATTAGTTGATGCTATTAGAGATAAAGGTATACCAGTAATTGTTCATATATGTGGACAGATGAAAAATGTTTATGGTCAAGTTGAAAAAATAAATAGTGAGGCTTTAAGTTTTGATGCAATCGTAAGTATGAAAGAAGCTAAGGAAAAACTTTCAGATCATAAAATCATGGGGAATTTAAGTACTTATGCATTAGAATTTGGTGATGAAGAGAAAATAAAATCTTTAACTAATCAATGTTTAAAACAAGAAGTTGATATAGTTTCACCTGCTTGTGGTTTAGGAATGAAATCACCACTTGAAAATATACAGGCTATTTTAAAAACAGTTAAAGGTGGTGTTAAAAGTGGCAAAGATCAAAATTAGATCTTTGAATAAAGAAATTTTAGTTAAAGAAGATCAAAATTTAATGGATGTATTGGTAGATAATGATATTTTTATCGATAATCCATGTAATGGGAAAGGAACATGCGGTAAATGTAAAGTCAAAATTTTATCTGGTGAAGTTAATATGCCTAATAAGTCAGAAAAGGATATGTTATCAAAAAAGGAATTAGATAATTCAATTAGATTGTCTTGTTTAATAAATCCGGTAAATGATTTAGAAATAGAAACTGTTAACAAAGAAAAAAAACATAGAATTTTAACTACTGGATGTATTCCAGAATTTAAATATAATCCTACTTTTAATAAAAAAGAAGCCTTTATTAAATCTACTGACTTAAAAGAACAAATAGATTATGAAACAAGATTAAAGGATGCTTTTGATATAGATAATATATCTTGGGATGTTTTAAATAAAGATTTAAAAAATAAAGAAAAAATTTTTGGCATTTTTTATAAAGAAAAGCTAGTTTCTATTAGTGATAAAAAAGATAGTTCATTATATGGAATAGCTATAGACATTGGTACTACTACTTTAGTCGCTTCTTTAGTAAACTTAGAAAATGGTAAAGAGATTGAGTTTGCATCTATGATTAATCCACAAAAAAAATATGGCTTGGATGTTTTAACAAGAATTACTTATGCAATGGAAAATCAAGATTCTGCTAAAGATAATCTTCAAAAAAGTATTGTTAAAGGTATTAATGATTTAATAGATCAACTAATCAAAAAAGTAAATATTAGAAAAGAAAATTTATATGAAATAGTTGTTTCTGGAAATACTACAATGCTACATATGCTTTTAGGAGTAGATAGTAGAAATATAGGCAAAGCTCCTTATGCGCCAATTTTTACTAAATCTAAGACTTTAAAAGCAAAAGAAATAGGTTTAAATGTAAATAATAAAACTATGCTTTATTGTATGCCTTCAGTTTCCTCATATATAGGAGCTGATATAGTATCAGGAAGTTATACTTGTGGACTTCATAAAAAGAATAATACCACACTTTTTATTGATATAGGTACTAATGGAGAAATTGTTCTTTCACATAATAATAAATTGCTTTCTTGTTCTTGTGCAGCCGGACCTGCTCTTGAAGGAATGAATATAAGTTCTGGAATGAGAGCTCAAGATGGAGCAATAGAAGAGATTGATATTTCTAAAGATGGAATAAAAACAAAAGTAATTGGGGATATAGAAGGTACTGGATTATGTGGTAGTGGTATATTAGCGGTTTTAAGAGAAATGATAAAAAATAAAATAGTAAAGAAAAATGGTGCTATTATAAAGTTAGATAAATTGGATGATAAAGACTATAGAAAAAAATATTTAAGATTAAAGGGTAAAAAAAGAGAATTGGTAATTAACTCAAAACCTGATTCTGTTATAGTAACTCAATCTGATGTTAGACAAGTTCAACTTGCTAAAGGAGCAATTTTATCAGGTTTTCATGCTCTATTGAACAAAGTTGATATAGATATAAAAGACTTAGATGAGGTTATTGTAGCAGGGCAATTTGGTGCTCATTTATCTGTTGATAGTCTGATTGGCACTGGGATTTTACCTGAAGAAGTAAGAAATAAACTTACTTATGTCGGTAATGCATCTAAAACAGGAGCTTACATGGCTTTAATGTCATTAGATGTTAGAAAACAAATAGAAAAATTAGCTAATCAAATTGAATATATGGAGTTGAGTACAACAAAAAACTATGAAAGATTATTTGCTAAATCTTTATTATTTAAATAAATAAATTAATTTATACATACTATATTTACAAAAAATAAATATAGTATGTATTTTTTTTAATACCTTTATATTTATCTAATATTCATATATAATAAGTATACAATTGATTTTAAGGAGGCTATATGAATCCAGCTTTAGTAATAATTGATATGCAAAACTATTTTTTTGATAATGAAAAAAGAGAAATAGCTCTACCTAGTTTAGTGGATGCAATTAATAACTTAATTGAATGGGCTAAAGATCATGAAATTCCTATATTTCAAGTCATAACTATACATAAAAAGGATAGATCTACTTGGAATTTAATGATGAAAGAAAATGATTATGTTGCATTAATTGATGGAACAAAAGAGGCTAAGATAGTCTCTGGAATTGATTATGATGAAAGTCAAATATTGATAAAAAAGACTAGACAAGATACTTTCATTAAAACTAATTTTGAAGATAAATTAGAAGAGCTTAATATTGATACTTTGATTTTTTCAGGAGTATTCACTCATGGATGTGTAGGTAGGAGTGCAATAACTGCATATCAAAAAGATTATAAAACTATTATATCTGAAGAAGCTACTTTTAGTGATAGGCCAAATCATGAAAAAGTGATGTTTGAAGTTATAGAAAATGAACAACAGCAATTTATAATGACAAATAAAGAAATAAAAGAATTTATTATTGACGAAGTACTAAAGGAGCAGTCTAATGAAAAAAGTAAGTAAAAATTTTATTAAAAAGTCTTTTTCAAAAGCTATTTCAAATTATTCTAATGCAACTGAAAATATAGGTTTATGGAATTCTGAAAAATATGTTTTTGATAAATATTTTAAGAAAGATAAAAATATCTTAGATATAGGATGTGGAACTGGAAGAACTACTTTTAATTTATATAAACTAGGATATAGTAATATAATTGGATTAGATTTAACTCCAAGTATGATTAAAGAAGCTAGGAATTTAAATGAAAAATATAATACTAATATAAAATTTGTTGTTGGAGATGCAACTGATTTAGACTTTAAAGATAATTCTTTTAATTATGTTTTATTTTCCTTTAATGGTCTTATGCAAATACCTAAAAGAAATCAAAGAATAAAAGCTTTAAAAGAAATTAAAAGAGTATTAAAAGATAAAGGTATCTTTATATTTACTACTCATGATAGAGAAACTAATGATAAGTACTTGAAGTTTTGGGAAAAGGAAAGAAAAATTTGGGAAAGTAATAAACAAGATAATAGATTATATGAATTTGGAGATAAAATCTTAAAGTCTGACCAAGAAGATAGGGACTTATTTATTCATTTCCCAAATAGAAAAGAGATTCTAAATTGTTTAGATAAAGTAGGCTTTAAGCTTCTAGAAGATTTTTTTAGATCTGAGTTATTTGAAGAAAGTCAAGAAGTTAAAAAGTTTTCAACAGAATGTAGATTTTGGATAGTTCAAAAATAAGACTCTATCTTTAAAAGTATTTAACTTTAGAAATAGATTGGAGATATTATGGATAAATATATAGATAATATTAGTTTTTATTTAAAAATGAGTAAGCTAAAATTTATTTTAAAAGAAGTAATTTTAAAAAGATTTTTAATAATTGCTTTTATTTGCGCAATTTTTAGTAATATTCTTGGGTATAATGGAATTAAATTGAATAATATAATTTATGTTTCAATAATTAGGTTTCTAGCAATAATATTAATAGGATTTGTAACAGGGAATATAGAATGGAAATTACTTAATATTTTAGAGGTTAATGAAATAAAAGAAAAGCCTTATAGACTTAAATATATTTTTGATTTTGGTATCTTAAATTTTGGAATACCAATTCTAATAATGAATTTAAAATATCCAATGAGTTATTCATTTTCATATTTTTTAATAACAATTCTACTATGGCTATCTGGTGGAATTTTAGTTGGATTAATTAATTGGAAAGGTTTTAAGAAAAAATTAATTACTAATAATTATTTATAGTAAGTTTTATATTTATTTTTTAAAATAAAATATAGTAATAAAAAAACAATTTTTTTACAAAAAGTTGTTTTTTTTAATATAAAGTTTGACAAGTGTACTTGTCAATGATAATATTAATGACAAGTTAAGTTGTCATTAGGTTTTGGAGGTAGCATGAAAAAGAAATCAATTTTATTTATATTTATTTTAGTTTTGCTAAATTTTCCAATATTTTTTAGTGAAAAGAGATTATTAGTTAAAAGTTTAAGATTTTTAAATAGAGGATTATTAGCATACTATTTTACATTAGTTTTTATGAAAAATGGTTTTGATAATATAAACAAAAAAAGCAAAATGACTAAAAAAGAGTTTATTGCTTCAATACTTTGGGCCTTAACATTTTTGCTATCCAATTATATTGAATATAATTCTTTATTTAAAATTATTAATATATTTCCACTTTTTATGATTTTTATAGTTACATTAGAATATAATCAAAAAATAGATTTTGAAAAAAATGATATATTTTATCTCGGAAATATATATTTAGGATATATTTTATTTTTGCCAATCATTCTTATCTTAATCTTCAAAGGATTTTAATTTAGAATAGATTATTTAAAAAGTTATTAATTTTTATAGTAAATAGTTTGAAAGGAGATGATATGCCTTTAAAAAATAACCTAAAAGTATATAGAAAAAGGATGAAGATAAATCAAAGTGAATTAGGAAAAAAAATTGGAGTGTCAAGACAAACTATTAGCTCAATTGAAAGAGGAAAATATAATCCTTCTGTAGTATTAGCTTTAAAAATAGCAAAAGTTTTTGATACTTCAGTTGAAGAAATTTTTTCATATAAGGAGGAAAAAAATGAATAAAAAATATATTTTAAAGATGTTAGGATTATTAATTTTAGGTGCTATATTTGGATTTTTATCAGCAACTTTTTTATCAAAATTAGATAATAATTTTTTTATAATAATAGATAATAATATATCCAATTTTATAATTGATTATAAGATATATTTATTTATAATTTTAATATTCATTTTCTTTTTACCTACATTATATTTTTATAATAAGGCAAAAAAAGATTTGCTAACTGTTAATGATTTATCAGATGATGAATATTATGATAAAATGATTTTAGGACAAAAAAATATAAATAAAGGATTATTTTTAAATATATTATTTATTGTAATGAATTTTTTACTACTAGGTTTAGTATATAACTATGATTTGAAAAATATTTTAGTAGTTTCTGTTTTATTTTTAATAAATATTTTAATGGCTTCTTTTTTAGAAATTTCAGCTGTAAATTTCTTAAAATCTATTAATCCGCATTTAAAAGGAGATCCGACTTCACTTAGTTTTGATAAAGTATTTTTTAAAAGTTGTGATGAAGCTGAAAAAGAAAGTATTTATAAATCAAGTCGTTTTGCATATCAGTTTAGTAAAATTAGCGGGATTGCATTATTAGTAGTTACTCTTTTAGCTCAAATGTTTTTTAAAACAGGATTTTTTCCTATTTCAATTTCAGCAATTTATTTTATACTTTTGATAGGATCATATTCTTATTATTTAATATATAAAACTAACTAATATGAAGGAGGTTTAAATTGGAACCTGCATTATGGATATCCATTTATTTACCAATTTTCATAATATTTTTTATTGTTATACCTAACCAGAAAAAGACTATTAATGATGTATTGAGAAAAGTTAAAAAAAGAAGAAAGGGGAGATCTTTTATGACTAATAAATTAATAAAAAAATATTTAGGTAAAAAATGTAAAGTGTATGCTGGAAGTTTTGGAACAAATGTGAAAGGAAAATTAAAAGAACTTGAAGATAACTGGTTAGAAGTTGAAACTTCTAAAGGAATAGAACTAGTAAATATTGATTTTATTCAAAATATTAAAGTTTTAGAAAGGTAATTATGAAAAAAATAATTTTAATATTTATTTTAGCAGTATTACTAGTAGGTTGTGTAAATAATGATGTGACAAATAGACAAGAAGGTTTAACTATTAATTCAACTAAATCTAGCATAGGTAAAGTTGATGAAACTACAGATAAACAAAGATTTAGATATTCAATTATAATTACTAATAATGATAAATCTGATTTTGAAATAATTTCTGTTAAACCAATTTTGTCAAATGAATTTGAGAAACTTGCTATTTTAGATAATCATAAATTAATTTTAAATAAAAATATTTTAAAAGGTGAAAGTTTAGAAATAAATGGAGAAATTATATTTAACTCTTCAGATTTAACTAAAAAAGAGATATTAGATTTAGAGCCTTTTATAAAAGAATTTGAAATTATTGAAAAAAGGATTATTAAAAAAGAGATGTAGAAAGGATAGTTTATGAAAATTCCTATTTATCAAGTAGATGCTTTTGCAAATGAACAGTTTAAGGGGAACCCTGCAGCAGTCTGCCCATTAGATAGTTGGTTAAGTGATAGTTTAATGCAAAATATAGCAGCTGAAAATAATTTGTCTGAAACAGCCTTTTTTATTAAAGATAAAGATGAATATAAACTTAGATGGTTTACACCAAAAGGTGAAATTGATTTATGCGGTCATGCGACACTTGCTAGTGCTTATGTAATTTTTGAGTATTTTGATAAAAATAAATCTGAGATAGTTTTTAAAACTAAAAGTGGTAAGTTAAAAGTTTTAAAAGAAAATAATTTAATAAAAATGACTTTTCCAAAGAGAGAAGGAAAAAAATGCAAAGCACCTAAAGCATTAGTTAAAGGCTTAGGTAAAAAGCCTAAGGAAGTATATAAATCTAGAGATTATATGGCAGTTTTTGAAAATAAGAAAGATATTGAAAACTTAGATCTTAATATGGAAGAGTTAAAAAAATTAGACGATTTTGTTATAGTAACAGCGCCTGGTGAAACTTGTGATTTTGTTTCAAGATTCTTTGCACCTACTATAGGAATAGATGAGGATCCAGTAACTGGATCAGCCCACTGTACTCTTATTCCTTACTGGAGAAATAGATTAGATAAAAATAATTTTAAAGCTTTACAGTTATCTAAAAGAGGTGGAAAGTTAATTTGTAATTATTTAGGTGATAAAATTCAAATATCAGGTAAAGCAGTTACTTATTTAAAAGGAGATATATTTATAAATGAAAAAAAAGATAAAAATACAAAAATTTAACAAAAATGACTTAGATGAAGTAATAAGTGTTTTAAAAAAAGCCTTTTACAAAGAAGGTAAAAGTGATAAATATAATGAATGGAATTTTGCTAAAAGAGTATTAGATGATAATGGATATATTAAAGATCTATGTTTTAATGCTTTATATAATAAAAAAATAGTAGGATATAACATTTTAACTAAAGCACATATAGATAATCAAGTAGGTTTAGTTTTAGGTCCTTTAGCAGTTTTACCAGATTATCAAAAAAAGTCTATTGGGAAAAGATTAGTTAAATATTCTATAAAAGAAGCTAAAAAATTAAAATATCCTTGGATAATAGTGTTAGGTGGACCATATTATAAACAATTTGGTTTTAAAAAAGCACTAGATTATAATATTATAATTGAAAATGATAGTCCAATTAATGAATATTTAAAAATACTTAGTTTAAACAAAAAAGTTCCCGAAGGAAAGATTAAATTTTGCAATTCTTTTTATGATGAAAATGGAAAATTACTATAATTTTTTCACAATTTGTAGTATAATAAATTAAATATTTAACTAGATTAATCACAAGTTTTTCTTGTGATTTAATTTTTTGAAAGGAGATTAATGAAAAAAAGGAAAGTTGAAGTTTTAGATTATAATACTAAATGGAAAGAAAAATATAAAAAAGAAAAATTAAAAATTCAAAAGATATTTAAAGATAACTTAGTAAATATATATCACATTGGTTCAACAGCTATTAAAGGAATAAAAGCCAAGCCAGTTATTGATATTTTAGGAGTCGTTAAAGATTTAAAAATAGTTGATAATTTAACATATAGATTGGAGGCTTTAGGATATATTTCTAAAGGTGAATTTGGTATTGAAAAAAGACGTTTCTTTTTAAAGGGTAAATATAATAGAACTCATCATATACATTTTTTTGAAAAAGGAAATAAAGAAATTCAAAGACATATTATTTTTAGAGATTATATGAATGCTCACCCTGAAAAAGCAAAAAAATATTCTGAATTAAAAGATAAGTTGGCAAAAAAATATCCAGAAAATATTGATAAATATATTGAAGGAAAAAATGATTTTATAAAAATGATTGATAAAAAGGCTAAAAAATGGAAAGATAGTTTATAATTTAAGAAACGTTTGCATGATTAAAGTGTTTTTTAAATGGTATAAATATAAAAATAAAATAAATATTTTATATTTTTTGAATATTAAGAAAATAGGAGGAATATGGAAATTAAAATTGGGTTAGTTACTATTTGGACTAAAAAATTTGATAAAATGAAAGATTTTTACCAAAACATTTTAGGTTTTAAAATAAAAAATGATTTATCAGAGTATGTGGAATTTGAAAATGAAGGTGTAAGATTTGCTATTTGTAAAAGGTCAGTTATGGTTATTTATAACGATGAATTTAAAAAAGAAGCTAAAGGTCAATCTTTTGAACTAGCTTTTCCTTGTGAATCACCTGAAAAATTAGATGAATTTTATAACTATTTACTAGATAAAGGTGTTAAAGGAATCCATCCACCTAAAGATATGCCATGGAATCAACGTACAGCTTTATTTGCTGATCCTGATGGAAATATACATGAAATTTTTACTGAGTTATATTAAATTGGAGGTTTTATATGAGAAGTATTAATGATTTTAATTTGAAAGATATTGTAAAAGATAAAAAGTACTATCCTTCACCACGAAGTTGGGAAGACCAAGTTATGTATTTTTTATTAGTAGATAGATTTTCAGATGCTAAAGAAGATCAAAAAAATATATATACTTCAGATGATTATGAAAATATTTATAAAAATGAAACTGAAGAAGAATGGGAAAATTGGAAAGACAAATATAATGGTGGTACTATAAAAGGAGTTATAAGTAAATTAGATTATTTAAAAGATTTAGGTATTACTACTATATGGTTAAGTCCAATTTTTAAACAAGTACCTTTTCAAGAAAGCTATCATGGATATGGAATACAAAATTATTTAGAAATCGAACCTCATTTAGGTAATAAAGAAGATTTAAAAACTTTAGTAAAAGAAGCTCATAAACGAGATATGTATATTATTTTAGATATTATTATAAATCATTCAGGTGATGTATTTGCTTATGAAAATTCAGGTCCTAAATATAATGGGGATATTTTTGAAGTTAAAGGATTTAGAGATGAAAATGGTGAACCAAATATAAGTGTTGATGAATTACCTTTAGAAGATAAAGATATTGATAAAGCTATTTGGCCTAAAGAATTACAAACTCTAGATTCCTATGAATGTAAAGGTGAGATTCAAGATTGGGAAAATCATCCTGAATATATTAGAGGTGATTTTTTATCTTTAAAAAGTCATTATTTAGGGACTCAAAAAGATAATGAATTTGAAATATCTGAAGCTTTGAAAGTATTAACTAAAGCATATTCTTATTGGATTGGTGAATTTGATATTGATGGATATAGACTTGATACTGTTAAACACGTTGAACCAGAAGCTATAAAATATTTTGTAAGAGAATTACATGAATTCACACATAATATTGGTAAAGATAATTTCTATATTATTGGAGAAATTACTGGAGGATTTGATTTTGCATATGAAACTATGCAAAAAACTGGATTAGATGCTGCACTAGGTATTAATAATATTCCTAATACATTAGAAGAAGTAGCTAAAGGGAAACAAGAACCTAAAAATTATTTTGATATTTTTTCTAATACAGACATTTTAGGAATAGATGAAAATCTTTGGTATAAAGATAATGTAGTTACAATGTTTGATGATCACGATATGGTTAGCTTAGGAGAAGATTTAAAATATAGATTTACTGCTAATAAAGAGACAGCTAAATTATTAAAAAATTGTTTATTTTTAAATGTATTAACTTCAGGTATACCTTGTATATATTATGGAACTGAGCAGGCTTTTGATGGAAAAGGAAATGGAGATGCTTATGTTAGAGAAGCAATGTTTGGTTCTAAGTACGGTGCTTTTAGAACCCAAGATGTACATTTTTTTGATGATTCAAATAATGTTTATAAAGAACTTTCCGATATTTTAAACTTAAGAAATGAACATACTGCTTTGAGACATGGAAGACAGTTTCTAAGAAAAATCTCTGAAGATGGTAAAAAATTTGATTTACCTGAAAAAATAGGTGATTCTAGAATAGAAACTATTGTTGCATGGTCTAAGATTTTAAGTAATGAGGAAATACTTTTAGCTTTTAATACTTCAGTAGATAAAGAATTGACTTATTATATTTTATTAGATGATAATTTAGTTACTGATGAAACTAGTTTTGAATGTATTTATGCATCTGATGAACAAAAAATAAATAAAACTAAAAATGTAGAATTAGTGAATGACAAATTAGTTTTGAAAATCACAATAGAACCATTTGGACGTATAGCTTTTATAAAAAAATAAGTATAAAAATTAGAGAATGCTTAAAAACATTCTCTAAAATTTTATTCAAAAGGATATTTTAAATTAATATCTTTTCTAACATTATCCATAATTTTCATTGAAATAAGACTATGATTATATGAAATTATAGGACTTTCTTTTATAGAATTTTTAAGTAGTTTATTAATATGGTCTACTTCATAAGCATATCCATGTACTTTAGTAGGAGTATTATATTCAATTCTTTTATTTCCTTTAACTAAAATAGCCTTTTTAGAATGCCAAAAGTTAGGAATATGAATATATCCATCAGTACCATAAATAAATGCATCATCATTATATTTTGTTAACAAAGAAGAAGAAAGAGTAGCTATTTGGTCCTTTTCATATTTTAAATTAATATGAAGTTGTTCATCAACGCCAGTCTTACCAATATAGCTCATAGTATTTAAATCATTAGGCATACTTTTAAAAATATATGTAGCTAAAGCTATAGGATATATTCCTATATCAAGTAAACTTCCTCCACCTAATTTAAGATTAAATAATCTATTTTCAGGATTAAATTCAGCTTTAAATCCAAATTCTGCTTTTAGAGTTTTAATATGTCCAATTTCGTTATTATCTATCCATTTTTTAGCTTGAACAATTCCAGGTTGGAATAAACTCCACATTCCTTCCATAAAGAGTAAATCTTTCTTTTTAGCTAATTCAATTAATTTTTTTAACTCTTTTTGATTAATAGTAACAGGTTTTTCACATAAAACATGTTTATTATTTTTTAAAAGCATATAGGCATTTTCAAAATGCATAGTATTAGGAGTTGCGACATATACTACATCTATATCTTTAGAAGAAGCTAATTTCTCGTATGAATCAAAACGCATTTTTATATTATATCGATTAGCAAATTTATTAGCTTTTTTTAAAGATCTTGAAGATACAGCCATTAATTTACCAGATTTAGCATTTTCAAAATCTTTTGCAAATTCATTTGCAATAAAACCAGTTCCAATAATTCCCCATCTAATCATAAAATTCTCCTTTTTATTTAATTGTATATTTTTAATTCTAAAGAGTCAAACTTAAGAAATCTTAAAAATATTAAAAATAAGATTATATTTTGAATTAAAGTGATTTTTAAGATATAATTTGACAAAATATATAGTAGTTTAAAGGGGGGACTATGGTTAAAGAAAGGTTTATTGATACTAAAAAAGGAAAAATTAAAATTTCACAAGTAAACGTTGAAGACGCTAAAAATTTAATTGAATTTATGAAAAAAGTTGACTTAGAAACTGACTTTTTATTAAGAGCTCCTGGTGAATTTAATTTAACAGAAAAACAAGAAAAAGAATTTATTAAAAAACAAAATTCTGATGAAAATAGTTTGTTTTTAAAAGCATCATTAAAAAATAAAGTAGTTGCTACATTAGGATTTAGTGGTGAAAAAAATAAAAGGTATAGTCATAAAGGCGAATTCGGTATGGCAGTATTAAAAGAATATTGGAACTTAGGTATTGGTTCTGCATTTCTAAATAATCTTTTAAAATGGGCTGATGATAATAACTTAATAAAAATTTCTTTAAGAGTAGATGCTACTAATGAGAAAGCTATTGGTCTTTATAAAAAATTTGGTTTTGAAAAAGAAGGGCTTTTAAAGAAAAATAAATGTATAGGTAAAGATGATTTTAGAGATGAGTTAGTAATGGCATATTTTTTAGAAAATAATTTATAAGTTTTAGTTTTTCAAAAATAAATTATTGATTTATATAAAAAAAGTTCACTATAGAAATACTATGCTTAAAAATTTAATAATTATATATTGAATCAATTTGTTTTTTATTTATTTTAAATTAAATAAAGATAAATTGATTTTTTTATTTAAATAAAAAGTTAAAATTGTTATAAATTTAATTTTTTAAAAAGTATATAAAAATAATTTGCTAAATATAATCAAAAATGTTATAAAAATAACAATCATTATACTGTATATCTATGCAAAATAACATAAAATATGATTATTAAAGCTTATGATAAGAAAATAATGTGTTTTTTTGAAAAACACTATTGACTTATATAACAAACTTGTTATAATGTTAACGAAGTCGTTAAAAAAATAACAAATTGATAAGGAGGCTTTTATGAAGGATTTATTAAGTCCAAATGAAATTACAGATGCAGTTATTTCAGTTGGAGAGAAAAAAACAAGTAGAACAAATAAACAAATGCTGCTTTTAGGGATTTTAGCAGGTTTATTTATTGCTTTAGGCGCATATGCATCAAATATGGTGATTCATAATTTTGATTCATCTTATGGAATGATGAAATTTGTTCAAGGAGCAGTATTTCCAGTAGGTCTTATTTTAGTATTAGTAGCAGGTGCAGATTTATTTACTGGTAATACATTAATTTTTCTAGGATATTTAGATAATAAAGTATCTATGAAATCTATGTTAAATAATTGGTTTTGGGTATATATAGGTAATTTTATTGGATCAATTATTTTTCTTGCTTTAGTATATTATTCTGGTTTATTTGAAGCATCAAGTGGAGCATTAGGAGCATTGCATGTTAAAATTGCTGCAGGTAAAACATCTTTATCTACAATTGAAATTTTAACTAGAGGTATTTTAGCTAATTTTGTAGTTTGTTTAGCAGTATGGATGGCAATTGGTTGTAAAACAATGGTTGGAAAAGTATTAGCTAGTTGGTTTCCAATAATGGCTTTTGTAGCTGGTGGTTTTGAACATAGTATAGCAAATATGTATTATATTCCAGCAGGTATTATATCTAAAGCTAAATATAGTTCAATTTTAGAAATTTCTAGTGATAAATTATCATATCTTAACTTAGCAGGTGCAACTCATAATATAGTAGTTGCTACAATTGGAAATATATTAGGTGGAGGAGTATTTATAGGAATAATTTATTATATTATTTTTAAATCTGAATCTAATGAAAAAAAATCAATTAAAACTAAAGAATCAGTTAATTAAAATGAAAGGTGGTGAAGCCTACTTTTAAAGTGGGAAATTATGACAAATAAAAATGAAAAAGAATCGATTGACTTAAAGCCATTAAAAAAAGTTTTAGAAAATTATGATAAAAAACAAAAAAATTTAATTCCAATTTTACAAAAGGCTCAAAATGAATATGGTTATCTACCTGAAAAAATAATGCATGAAATAGGTAAGTATTTAAAACTTACATTTGCAGAAGTTTACGGAGTTGTTACTTTTTACTCGCAATTTCATTTAGAACCTAGAGGAGAAAATATAATTAGAGTATGTATGGGTACAGCTTGTCACGTAAGAGGAGCAGGTAAAATTTTCGATAAGTTAAAAGAAGAACTAGAAATAAATGATGGAGAAACTACTGAAGATTTACAATTTACATTAGAAACAGTTGCTTGTATAGGAGCTTGTGGTTTAGCACCAGTAATAATGGTTAATGACGATACTCACGGTAAATTGACTCCTGAAGATGTCCCTAAGATTTTAGATAAATATAAGTCAGATCAAGTAGTTGAATCAGTTGAAGAAGCTAAATAAGAGGTGAAATGATGAAATCAGTAGAAGAATTAAGAAAGTTAAGAAAAAAAGCTGAGAAAGAACTACGAACAAGAAATAATAAAGGAAAGGTAAAAATAGTTGTTGGTATGGGAACTTGCGGTATTGCAGCTGGAGCTAGAGAAATTATGAAAGAAATAATGAAAATAGTAAAAGTTAAAGATTTAGATATTTTAGTTTCTCAAACAGGCTGTATTGGAATGTGTGAAAAAGAACCATTAATCGATGTAAGACTTCCAGGTGAACCAAGAATTATTTATGGTAATTTAGAACCTAAAGATATAAGTGAGATTATTAATAAGCATGTCTTAAATGGAGAAATAGTTCAAGAAAATCTTATTGCTAAATTTGATGAATAATCTTAAAGGAGGAAATTTATGAATCAGTCTATATATAGATCTCATATCCTTGTATGCGGTGGAACTGGCTGTGTTTCATCTGGATGTAGAGAAGCTCAAGAAAAATTAAAAGAATCATTAATTGAACACGACTTAAATGATGAAATAAAAATCATTGAAACTGGTTGTCACGGATTTTGTGAAAAAGGTCCAATAATGATTTTTTATCCAGAAGGAGTTTTTTATTGTGAAGTAGGTACTGAAGATGTTGATAAATTAGTTGAAGAACATATTTTAAAAGGTAGAATTGTTGAAGATTTATTATTTAAAGAGCCATTAAGTAAAGAAAGTATACCTTCATATCAAGATATAGATTTTTATAGTAAACAAAAAAGAAAAGTTTTATCAAATTGCGGTAAAATTGATCCTGAAAGTATAGATGAATATATTGCTACTGGAGGATATGAAGCAGTAGGTAAAGTTTTAACTGAAATGAAACCAGACCAAGTAATTAATGAGATAAAAGATTCAGGGCTACGAGGTCGTGGTGGAGGTGGATTTTCTACTGGATTAAAATGGGAATTTGCTAAAAATGCTAAAAGTGATAAAAAATATATTGTATGTAATGCTGATGAAGGTGATCCAGGTGCTTTTATGGATAGGTCTTTATTAGAAGGTGATCCTCATAGAATAATAGAAGGTATGGCTATTGGAGGTTTTGCAACAGGAGCTGATGAAGGATATATATATGTAAGAGCGGAATATCCTTTGGCAATAAAAAGACTTCAAAAAGCTTTAGATGATGCTTATGATTATGGATTACTTGGTAAAGATATTTTTAGTAGTGGTTTTGATTTTGATTTACAAATAAAAGCAGGTGCTGGAGCATTTGTATGTGGTGAAGAAACTGCACTTATGAATTCAATCGAAGGAAAAAGAGGAATGCCAAGACCTAGACCACCTTTTCCAGCACAAAAAGGATTATGGGATAAACCAACTAATATAAATAATGTTGAAACATTTGCAAATGTTCCTTTTATTATAAATATAGGTAAAGAAAAATATAAAAAAATTGGTACTGAAGGTTCAAAAGGAACAAAAGTCTTTGCTTTAACAGGTAAAATAAATAATACTGGACTTGCTGAAGTTCCTATGGGTATAACAATGAAAGAAATCATTTATGATATCGGCGGTGGAATATCGAAAGGTAAAGATTTTAAAGCTGTACAAATTGGTGGTCCATCAGGAGGATGTTTACCTGAACATTTATTAGATTTAGAAGTTGATTACGATTCCTTAATTGAAGCAGGAGCAATGATGGGCTCAGGTGGATTAGTTGTAATGGATGAAGATACATGTATGGTAGATGTTGCAAGATTCTTTTTAGATTTTACTCAAAGTGAGTCATGTGGAAAATGTACCCCTTGTAGAGAAGGTACTAAACAAATGTTAGAAATTTTAGAAAGAATTACAGAAGGCAATGGTAAAAAAGGAGATATAAAATTACTTGAAAAATTATCATATATGATTAAAGATAATTCATTATGTGGCTTAGGGCAAACTGCTCCAAATCCTGTTATTAGTACTTTGAAATATTTTAAAAATGAATATGAAGCTCATATAAAAGATAGTATTTGTCCAGCGGGAGAATGTGAAGAACTACAAAGAGCATATGTAATTAAAGAGTCAACTTGTATAGGTTGTACTGCATGTAAAAATGTATGTCCAGTAGACGCAATCGAAGGTGAAACAAAAAGTGTTCATACAATTGATGAAGAAGTATGTATATCTTGTGGAGCATGTGTTTCTAAATGTCCAGTAGATGCAATATCTCAAGGATAAGTAAAGGAGGGAAAAATGAGTAATGTTAAAGTAAAAATTGATAATCAAACAATAGAGATTGATAAAAACTCTACTATTTTAGATGCTATAAATAAATCAAATTCAAAAGTACCGACATTATGTCATCATCCATCAATTGAGCCAAGTGGAGCTTGTAGAATTTGTGTAGTTGAAGATAAAAAATCTAATCAAATATTAGCTTCATGTACTACACCAGTTAGAGATGGAATGGAAATAGATACTAAAAGTAAAAAAGTAAAAGAAAGTCGTAAATTAAACTTAGAATTATTACTTGCAGATCATCCTAATGATTGTATGATTTGTGAATCTGATGGTAATTGTGATTTACAAGATTTAGTTTATGATTATGATATTCAAAATCCAACTTTTGGAACTTTGCAAAGAGAAGTAAAAAAGGCTGAACCTAAAAATTCATTTATTGAGTTTGAAAGTGATAAATGTATTTTATGTGGTAGATGTGTAAGAGTTTGTAAAGAAATTCAAGCATCTAATGCTATAGATTTTTCAGAAAGAGGTAGTAAATCAGAGATTTTTACGATGTATGGAAAAGATGTTGAAACGCTTTCTAGTTGTGTACACTGTGGACAGTGTGTAGATATATGTCCTACTGGTGCATTAGGTTTTATAAATTCAAAAAATAAAGGTAGAGCAAAAGATATAGATAAAAAAGTACAAACAACTTGTGCATATTGTGGAGTTGGATGTCAATTAGATTTAAAAGTAAAGAATAATGAAATTATAGGAGTAGACGGAGTTTTTGAAAAAGGAAATCCTAATCCAGATGGTGAAACATGTGTAAAAGGTAGATTTGGTTATGAATTTATTAACCATCCTGATAGATTAAAAAAGCCTTTGATAAAAAAGAATAATGAATTTGAAGAAGTTAGTTGGGATGAAGCTTTTGATTATGTAGCAGACAAATTTGAAACAATAGTTGCTAAAAATGGAAAAGACTCAATTGGTGGATTAACATCAGCAAGATGTACTAATGAAGATAATTATTTATTCCAAAAAATGATGCGCGGAGCTATAGGAAATAATAATGTAGACCATTGTGCTAGGCTCTGACATTCTTCTACAGTAGCCGGTCTGGCTGCAAGTTTTGGTAGTGGTGCAATGACGAATTCAATTAGTGAGATAGAAGGTTCAGATGCAATATTTATTATTGGATCTAATACAACTGAGGCACACCCAGTTATTGCAAGTAAAATGAAAAGAGCTGTAAGAAATGGAACTAAGTTAATTGTAGCTGATCCAAGAAAAATTGGAATGAGCGAAATTGCAGATATAGCAGTTCAACAAAATCCAGGATCAGATATTGCATTAATTAATGGAATGATAAATGTAATAATTAATGAAGGTCTATTAGACCAAGAATTTATAGATAAAAAAACAGAAAATTTTGAAGAAATAAAAGAAGTAATAAAGGAATTTACTCCACAAAAAACTGAAGAAATTACTGGGGTAGATAAAGAAAAAATAATTGAAATGGCAAGAATTTATGGTAAAGCAAATAAAGGTGCAATTTATTATGCTATGGGAATAACTCAACATGTATCAGGGACTGCAAATGTTTTATCAATAGCTAATTTAGCTATGCTTACAGGAAATGTTGGTAAAGAAAGTACAGGAGTAAATCCATTAAGAGGACAAAATAATGTTCAAGGAGCATGTGATTTAGGTGGATTACCAAATGTATATCCTGGATATCAAAAAGTTGAAAATAAAGATAATTTAGATAAGTTTAAAAAAGCATGGAATGTTGATTATTTATCACAAAACAATGGACTTACTGTTGTAGAAATGCTAGATGCAGTAAATGATGATAAGTTAAATGCTCTTTATATAATGGGAGAAAACCCAATAATTTCTGATCCTAATCAAAAACATGTTCAAAAAGCTTATGAAAAATTAGACTTTTTAGTAGTACAAGATATATTTTTAACTGAAACAGCAAAATATGCTGATGTAGTTTTACCAGCTGCTTGTTTTGCAGAAAAAGATGGTACATTTACAAATTCAGATAGAAGAATACAATTAGTTAATAAAGCTGTAGAACCACCAGGTGAAGCTATGGCAGATTGGAAAATATTACAAGAAATATCAAATAGATTAGGTATGAAAATGGATTATAAGTCATCTAGCGAAGTAATGGATGAGATAGCAGAAATGACTCCTATTTATGGGGGTATTTCATATAAAAGAATTAAAGAAAATACTTTACAATGGCCTTGTAAAGATGAAAAATCTTCTGGAACTAAATTTCTTCATAAAGGAGAATTTGCCAGAGGAAAAGGTAGGTTTCATCCTATTTCATATATCCCTCCTGTAGAGAAAGTTGATGATGAATATAGTTTTATTATGATGACTGGAAGAATGTTATATCAATATCACTCTGGAACTATGACTAGAAACTCTAGTTCAATTGATAAGCATCAATCAGATTCATATATAGAGATGAATCCTTTAGATGCTTCTAAATTAAACTTAAAAGATAAACAAAGAGTTAAAGTAAGTTCTAGACGTGGAGAAATTGAAACATTTGTTAAGTTAGATAGTAAAATAAGAAAAGGACAATTATTTATGCCTTTTCATTATAGTGAGTCACCAGCGAATCGCTTGACAAACGATAACTTAGACCCAACAGCTAAAATCCCTGAATTAAAAGTTACTGCAGTATCTATTGAAAAAGTATAGATATGAATGCAATTTTATTGGCTGGAGGTAAGAGTAAAAGATTTAAGTCAAATAAAGCTTTGGCAAAATATAAAGGCGAGGCTTTAATCAAAAGAATAACTAAAAATTTAAATAAACATTTTAAAAACATATATATTGTTGTGAACGATAAAGATAAATACACCTTTTTAAAGGAGTATCAATTAGTTGAAGATATAATTCCAAATAAAGGTCCTATAGGAGGGATATATACTGGATTAAAATATTCAAATACTAAATATAATTTTGTAACAGCTGTTGATATGCCTTTAATTACAGGTCAGTATTTAGAGATAGTTAAAAATTGGAATCAAGGTTATGATGCCTTGGTTCCTAAATATAATAAGAAAATACAACCTTTAGCAGGGGTCTATTCTAAAAGTTGTTTAAAAAAATTAAGAAAAAATTTAGAAAAAAATAAATTAAGTGTTACTAAATTTATTGAAGAAATAAATTCAAAAAAAATTTTAATAAAAGATTTATCAATAAATAAAGATATATTTTGTAACGTTAATTATAAAAGTGATTTAGAAAAGATAAAGGAGAATGATTTTGGAGCTGACAAAAAAGTGTGACATTGTAAGAGTAAAAAATGATAAAGTTTTTAAGACAAAAGATAAAATAATTAGAGAAGTACCTTTTACTTTATTTGTCAATAAAAAACAAATAATAAAATTTGTATGTACTCCAGAATATATAAAAGATTTAGCTATAGGATATTTATTTAGTCAAGGCTTGTTAAAAAATATAGAAGATATTGAAGAAATGAAAGTTAATAAAAATATTATAAAAATGAAAATAAAAGACTTTAAATTAATTGATAATAAAAAATCAATTATGACAAGTGGGGAAAGAAGTTTTTCTAATAATAAAAATAATTTTGACAAAGTAAAAATGGATTATGATTTTAAAAAAATAAAACCTAAAGAGATTTATAAAGTAGCCAATGATTTATTTAATTGTTCAACACTTCATGCTGAAACTGGCGGAGTCCATAATGCTGCATTAATAAATTTAAATAATACATTTAATGAATTTAGAAAAGATGTTGGTAGGCATAATACAATTGATAAATTAGTAGGTTATTGTTTATTAAATAATGTTTTATTTAATAACAAGATACTAGTTTTTAGTGGTAGGATATCTAGTGAAATAATAAAAAAAGTAGCAAAAGCTAAAATACCTATGATTATTTCAGTTTCTGCGCCTACAGATTTAGCAATTAAAATAGGAAAAAAATATAATATTACATTAGTTGGTTTTGTTCGTGGAAAAAAGATGAATATATATAATGATCCTGGACGTATTGATTTAAAAAATTAAATATTTTATTTTACTTACTTCGAGTTTGTATTTCTAAGGGTATCTAAGAAATATAAACCGCAGGGGTTTTTTAGAAATAAACTACCCTCCCACATTTTGGAAAGAAGTTAGCTTAAGTTTGCCTTGGCTTCTTTTTGCCAAGGCATTTATATTTTTAGGAGGTATTTATTAAAAAATATAATTTAATTTTAGTTTTAGTATTATCATTATTTTTAATAAGTTGTAATAGTAGTGAAAGTATTGAAAATTCTAAACAAAAAAGAGAATTAAAAGTTTTTCACGCTGGTTCATTATCAGTACCATTTGATAAAATTGAGTCTGCTTTTGAAAAAAAATATCCACAATTTGATGTAAAAAGAGAGTCGGCTGGTAGTAGAGATACAGTTAGAAAAGTAACTGATTTAAATAAAAAAACAGATATTATAGCTTCAGCTGATTATAGTGTTATAGATGAATTGATGATTCCTAAATTTAGTGAGTGGTATATAAAGTTTGCTACAAATGAAATGGTTATTATGTATAATTCAGAATCTAAAAGATCTGATGAAATTAATAAAAATAATTGGTATAAAATTTTATTAGATAAAAAGGTTGAATATGGTCATTCTGAGCCAGATTCTGACCCATGTGGTTATAGAAGTCAATTAGTATGGAAGTTAGCAGAAAATTATTATAATGAAAAAAATTTATATAAAAATTTAGTTAGTAATATTTCTAAAAAAAATATTAGACCTAAGGAAACAGACCTTTTAGCATTGCTCGAAACAAGTGAATTAGATTATTTATTTATATATAGATCTGTTGCTAAACAACATGGATATCCTTTTGTTAAATTACCAGACCAAATAAATTTAAAAACAAATAAATATTCAGATTTATATAAAAGGGTAAGTTTTGATATTAGCGGAAAAGAACCTGGAGAAAAAATTACAAAAATTGGACAGCCAATGGTTTATGGTGTAACAATACCTAAAAATGCACCTAATAAAGAAGGCGCAATTAAATTTATGAAATTTTTATTAGGTAAAGAAGGTAAGAAAATTATGAATGATAATGGTCAGCCATCTGTAGATCCATTAGAGACTAATGATTATGAAAAAATACCTAAAGAGTTAAAAAAAATATTTTGATTGGAGGTATATAAATGAAAGATACAATTTTCAAATTAATATTATCTATTTTATCATTAATATTATTATCTTTTATTATATTACCTTTACTAAATATATTTATTAACGCACATTATGATGTTGTAATAACAACTATGTTAGAAAAAGAAGTTTATGATTCTATATTTTTAACTTTCAAAGCATCTCTTATGTCAACGTTAATAACAATCTTTTTAGGAGTACCTTTAGCATATATTTTAGCTAGAAAAGATTTTTATGGCAAGACAGTTATTGAAGGAATTATTAATTTGCCTATAATTATTCCACATACTGCTGCTGGAATAGCACTTTTAACATTCTTTGGAAAGCAATTTATTGGAGGTAAATTCTTTGACTATTTAAATATTAATTTTGTAGGAAATTTTTCAGGTATTGTAATAGCTATGATGTTTGTAAGTCTACCTTTTTTAATTAATGAGGTTAAAGAAGGCTTTAGGCAAATCGATAAAAGATTAGAAAAAGTAGCCAGGACATTAGGTGCTAGTCCATTTCAAACTTTTTTTAAAGTTTCTATACCTTTAAATTTAAGTCATATTATATCAGGTGCAGTAATGATGTGGGCAAGAGGTTTATCTGAATTTGGAGCAGTTATGATTTTAGCATATCACCCAATAACTACACCTGTTTTAATTTATGAAAGATTTACTTCTTTTGGCCTAAAGTATTCAGTACCAGTTTCAGTTGTTATGATTATACTTACTTTAATTATATTTGTAAGTTTAAGAATTTATCAAAATAAGAGAGTTGATATAAATGATTAAATTAAAAAATATTGAAAAGAAATTAAATGATTTTTCAATTAAAAATATTGATTTGAAAATAGATAAAGGTAATTATTTTGTAATTTTAGGTCCTACAGGTACTGGTAAATCTGTATTACTTGAATTAATAGCTGGACTTATGAAACCAGATAAAGGAAATATATTTTATGGAAATAATAATATAACTAATTTAGCACCTGAAAAGAGAAATGTAGGTATGGTTTATCAATCTTATATGTTATTTCCTCATTTAAATGTTAAAGAAAATATAAATTTTGGTTTGAAAATAAGAAAAATGAAAAATTATGAAAAACGATTAGATAAAATAATTGAAATTTTAGATATAAAAAAATTATTAAAAAGAGATATAAAAAATTTAAGTGGTGGTGAAAAGCAAAGAGTAGCTTTAGCTAGGGCATTAATAATTTCACCTAAAATTTTACTTTTAGATGAACCATTAAGTGCATTAGATCCTAATACTAAACAAAGACTTCAAAAAGATTTAAAGAGAATTCATAAAGAGTTAAATACAACTACAATACATGTAACTCATGATTTTAATGAAGCATTATTATTAGCAGATAAAATAGCAATAATGAATAATGGAAAAATTATGCAAATAGGTAAAACTAAAGAAATATTTAATAAACCTAAGACAGATTTTGTTGCTAAATTTGTTGGTAGTAAAAATATATTTAAAGGCGAAGTTTTTAAACAAAAAAATAATTATTATATTAAAAGAGGAAAATTAAAAATAGAAATTCCTAAAACAAATAAAGAAAAAGTTAATTTTTCAATTAGACCAGAAAATATAATAATATCAAATGAAAGATCCTTTTCAAGTGCTAGAAATGTTTTTAAAGGAAAAGTTTTAAATATAAATAAGAAGATAACAGCTGTTGAATTAAAAATTGATATAGGTATTATTTTAACTTCATATATAACATATCATTCTTATGAAAAATTAAATATTTTTAAAAATAAAGAAATTTATGCAATTTTTAAAGCAACTTCTGTACATATATATTGAAAGTGAGGGTAGTATTTTGACTGAATTATTTAATCTAAAAAGAATTGATGAATCGATAGATAAATTTATATCTACATTAAATTTTAAACCTAAAACAGAAGTTATTTCTATTGAAAAAGCTAATAAAAGGATATTAGCTCAAAAAATAAAAAGTAAAGAAAATGTTCCTCAATTTAACCGTTCTACAATGGATGGATATGCAGTTAAGGCTAAAGATACTTTTGGAGCAAGTGAAAATTTACCAGCTTTTTTAGATTTAATAGGTGAAGTGAAAATGGGAAAAAATACAGACCTTATAGTTAAATCAAAGCAAGCTGTAAAAATTGCAACTGGAGCTATGATACCCAAAGGTGCTGATGCAGTTGTTATGGTTGAAGATACTGAAAAAACTAAAAATACAATAGAAGTTAATAAAGCAATTTCTAAAGGTAAAAATATAGTATTTATAGGTGATGATGTAAAAAAAGGTAGTAATATTTTAAATGCTGGACATAAAATAAGGCCGCAAGATATTGGAGCCCTAGCTGCTTTAGGTATTATAAAAATTAAAGTTTATAAAAAAATTAATATAACTATTTTTTCAACTGGTGATGAGTTAATTAATCCAAAGAAAGATTTGAAAATTGGAAAAATCAGAGATATAAATTCTTATTCTATAGGTTCTTTACTTGATTTAGAATATATAAATATAGTTAATAAAAAGATAATACCAGATAATAAAGAAAAATTAAAAATAAATATTAAACAAAGTTTAAAACAAAGTGATTTAGTTTTATTATCTGGCGGAAGCTCAGTTGGGACAAAAGATTTGACTACAAAGGTAATTAATGAATTAGGAGATCCTGGTATAATTGTTCATGGAATAGCTATTAAACCTGGTAAACCTACTATTTTATCTGTAGTTAATGATAAAGGAATTATAGGTCTTCCAGGACATCCAGTCTCTGCACTTGTTGTAGCTAAAAAAGTTATTTTACCAATTATAGAAAAATTAATAGATATTGATAGTTTAAAAATTAATACTAAAGTAAATGCAAAATTAGCTAAAAATGTATCTTCTACAAGAGGAAGAGAAGAATATTTAAGAGTAAGTTTAAAAAAAGAAAATAATGAAATTAAAGCTTATCCAATTACTGGTTCTTCTAGTTTAATTTTTACACTTGTAAAAGCTGATGGTTTATTAAAAATACCTAGAGGAAAAGAAGGATTTAAAAAAGATACTTTAGTTAAAATAGATTTGTTTGATTAGGAGGAAAAATGGAGAGAAATATATATTTAGAAAATGTATCTGTTGAAAAAGCAAAAGAAAAATGGTTATCTAACTGTGATTTAACTCCTAAAACTAAAACTATAGATGTAAGAAAATCAAAAGGAAAGATAGTTACAAAAGATATTTTTGCTAAAACCTCATCACCATATGAGCATAGATCAGCTATGGATGGTATAGCTGTATTAGCTAAACATACTTCAAAAGCAACAAAAGTTAATCCTATAAAGATTGAAAATTATAAATTTGTAGATACTGGAGATATTATACCTAAAGGTTATAATGCAGTAATTAAAATAGAAGATATAAATATGGACAAAGAAAAAAAAGTCGAGATTTTAAACTCAGTTTCACCTTGGGAAAATATAAGAACAATTGGTGAAAGTATGGTAAAGGGGGATTTACTTTTAACAAGTGGTAGAAAAATTACTTCTTTTGATTTAGGTGTTTTAATTGAAGGTGGAATTAAAAAAGTAGATATAATATCTAAACCATCAATTGGAGTTATTCCTACTGGTAGTGAATTAATTAATATAGATGAAAAATATGATAAAGGAAAAATTTATGAATTTAATTCACATGTGATAAAAAATTTAATAAAAGACTACGGTGCAAAAGCTTATAGAAATAAAATTATTAAAGATGATTATAATTTATTAAAAGAAAAAATTAAAAAAGAAGTTGAAAATAGAGATGTGGTTGTAATAATTGCAGGCACTTCTGCTGGAAGCGAAGATTATACTTCTAAAATAATAAATGAACTTGGAAAAGTTTATGTTCATGGTATAAGTATAAAACCAGGTGGACCAACTATTTTAGGAAAAATAAATAATACTCCGATTATTGGACTCCCAGGTTATCCAGTAGCTGCTGCTATTGTTTTTCGGATATTTGGAAAAGAAATTATAAATAAATTAACTAACCAAAGAAATACATTTAAAAAAGTAATAGATGCAAATATATCTAAAAAAATAGTGTCGAATTTAGGACATGAAGAATATATAAGAGTCAAATTAGCTAAATTAAAAGATAAATTAATAGCTAAACCACTAAAAAGAAAATCAGGTATTATGAGTTCTTTATCAGAAGCTGATGGTTTAATTAAAATTTCTGAGTTTAGTGAAGGAATATCTAAAAATAAAAGTGTAGAAGTTGAGATATTAAAAGATAATGTTAATTATGGTAATACACTTTTAATAAGTGGGAGTAATGATTTAACCCTAGATATTTTGAAAAAACATTTAAGTAAAAAAAATATTGATTTAGTAACTACTTCATCTGGATCATTAGGTGGAATAATGGATTTGAGAAGAGATGAAGCACATATTGCTACAAGTCATTTGTTAGATTCTAAAACAGGCAATTATAATGTTAGTTATATCAAGAAGTATTTAGATAATAAAAATATTAATTTAATTAATTTAGTATATCGGAAACAAGGTTTTATTATAAATGAGAATCTTAAAAATGAAGTTAAATCTATTACTGATTTAACTAAAAATAAATATAAATATATTAATAGACAAAAAGGTTCTGGAACTAGAGTTTTATTTGATTATTTAATTAAAGAAAATAATATAAAAAATGATGAAATTTTAGGTTATGATCGGATTGAATATTCACATATGACTTTAGCTGCTTTAATAAATAGTAACTCAGCTGATATTGGACTTGGAGTCTTAGCTGCTGCTAATGCATTTGATTTAGATTTTATTCCAATAAAAGAAGAAAGGTATGATTTGATTATTCCAAAAGATTTAATGAATGATAAGAGAGTAAAGGCTTTATTAAGTGTAGTAAAAAGTAATGAATTTAAAAATGAAGTAAAAAAACTTAAAGGCTATAATATTAAATCTAGTGGATGTGTGATTAATTATGAATAAACTTATTGATAAGTATAATAGAAATGTTAATTATCTTAGAATATCTGTTACTGATAGGTGTAATTTACGTTGCAAATATTGTATGCCTGATGGGAATATAGATTTAATAAAAGATAAAGAAATTTTAGATTTTGATGAAATAATAAAAATTGTAAAAACAGCTGCTAAATTAGGTGTAAATAAAGTTAGATTAACTGGTGGCGAACCGTTAGTAAGAAAAAATATTGATAAACTAATAAAAAAAATAAAAAGTATTAAAAATATTGATGAAATAGGCTTAACTACTAATGGTATTTTATTAAAAGAATTAGCTAAAGATTTAAAATTAGCAGGACTTGATAGAGTAAATATTAGTTTAGATACTCTTGATAGTAATAAGTTTAAAGAAATTACTGGCTTTGATAAATTTAATAATGTTATATCTGGAATTAATGAAGCTAAAAAGGTAGGATTAACTCCGATTAAAATAAATACTGTTATTATGAAAGGAGTAAATGATTTAGAAATAGATAAATTTATTAATATGGCTATTAAGCATAAATTGATTATAAGGTTTATTGAATTTATGCCTTCAGGAGATAAAGTTAAATTACAAAATTCCCATTATGTATCAAATATGGAATTGTTTGAAAAAATAAATAAAAAATATATTTTAAATTCAAAAAATACATTTGAAAAATCTCCAAGTAAAACTTATAAAATTAAAGGAAAAAAAGCAAAGGTAGGTTTTATTAGTCCAATTTCTAATCACTTTTGTTCTAAATGTAATAGATTAAGATTAACTTCATCAGGAAGATTAAGACCTTGCTTAAGTAGTGATAAAGAAATAGATTTAAAACCATATATAAATAATAATGAAACTTTAGAAAAGTTATTTTTAAAAGCAATTAAAATTAAACCTAAAAATCATAGTTTAATGGAAAATAATGATTTTTTTGTTGGTATGAGTCAAATAGGAGGATAATATGGAATTAACACATTTAGATAAGACAGGTGAAACTAAAATGGTTGATGTAAGTTCAAAAAAAGATACTGAGAGAGTTGCTATTGTATCTGGAAAAATTTCTATGAAATCTGAAACATTAGATTTGATTACAAATAATCAAATAAAAAAAGGAAACGTTTTAGAAACAGCGAAAATTGCTGGTATTATGGCAGGTAAAAAAACGTCTGATTTAATTCCAATGTGTCATCCTATTTTTGTAAGTAAAATAGATATTAAATTTAATATTTTAAAAAAAGAAAATGAAATACAGATTAATGCAATTGCTAAAACTTTTGGAAAAACAGGAGTTGAAATGGAAGCATTTAGTGCAGCTACTATAGCAGGTTTAACAATTTATGATATGTGTAAAGCAGTTGATAGAAAAATGAAGATTGGAGAGTATAAATTGTTAAAAAAGACAGGTGGTAAAAGTGGTGAATTTATAAGTGAGACTTTGAAAGGTGAAATAAAAAATGTTTGTATAAGTGAAAAAAAGGGTGTAGCTAAAAATAAAGTGGATTTTATAGAAGTTATTAAAGATTTTGGAATTAAAGATGATGCTCATGCTGGCAAATGGCATAGACAGATTAGTTTATTAGCTAATGAAGAAATAGATAAAATGAAAAAAGAAGGTTTAGAATTAAAGCCAGGTGCTTTTGGTGAAAATATAATAACAAAAGGTTTAGTTTTAAATGAGTTACCAGTAGGATCACATATATATATAGGTAAAGATGTAGTTTTGAAAGTTACTCAAATTGGTAAAAAATGTCATGATAAATGCGCTATATATGATAAAGTTGGTCATTGTATTATGCCTAAAAAAGGAATATTTACTAAAGTAGTTAAAGGTGGTAAAATAAAGTCTGGTGATTTAATGGAGGTTAAATTAAATGTTTAGTGTAGGTATTTTAACTTTAAGTGATTCAAGATTTGATTCAAACGAGAGAGATTTAAGTGGTGAATTATTAGAAAAACGAATATCTAAAATTGGTGGTAAAGTTAAATATAAAAAAATTTTACCTGATGAAAAAAAATTAATAATATCTACTTTAAAATCATTAACAGATAAATTAAAAATAGATTTAGTATTAACTACTGGAGGAACAGGTTTATCTAGTAGAGATGTTACACCCGAAGCTACATTAGATATTATTGATAAAGAAATTCCTGGAATTTCTGAAACAATTAGAAATAAGAGTTTAGAAAAGACTCCTAAAGCTATGTTATCTAGAGGTGTTTCTGGAATTAGAAATAAAACATTAATTATTAATTTACCAGGGAGTCCTAAAGCAGTTGATGAATGTATGGATATAGTTAAGCCAGTAATTAAACATAGTATTGATTTAATTAAAGGAAATGTAGATAATTGTGCTAGAAAATAAACTTAAATGTAGAGGGATAGTATGGAAATAAAAGTATGTGTTGGAAGTGCTTGTCATTTAAAAGGCTCATATAAAGTAGTTAATAAATTTAAAGATTTATTAGAAGTTCATAATTTAAATAAGGAAGTTATTTTAAAATCCTCTTTTTGTTTAGGAACTTGTAAAGGGGATGTCTCAGTTTCAATTGATGGAAAGATAAAAAATGTAAATATGGAAAATATTGATAAAATTTTTAAAGATTGTGTTTTAGGAGTAATTAATGGATAAATTTATTAAATATGACAGTGAAAAATGCGATGATTGTTATAAATGTTTAAGAGAATGTCCAACTAAAGCTATAATGATAAATAGAGATAGAAGAAAAATTAATGAAGATTTATGTATTAAATGTGGAAAGTGTAAAAAAGTTTGTCCACAAGAAGCTATAAAAATAAAAAATGATAAATTTTTAATAAAAAAGTGGTTAGAAAAAGATAAAGATATAGTAGTTTCATTAGCACCAGCTTTTGCTGGAGTAAAAGATTTTTATAATTACAAAAAATTAATTTCAGGTTTAAAGTTATTAGGATTTAAGTATATTGAAGAAACTAGTGTAGGGGCAGAAGAAATAGCTAGTATTTATCAAAATAGACTTAAAGATACTAATGTGAAAAATATTATTACTACTTCTTGTCCTGCAGCTAATTTTTATGTAGAAAAGTATTTTCCAGAATTAATTAATAATATGTTAGAAATTGTATCACCTATGATTTATCATGCTAAATTACTTAAAGATAAATATGGAAAAGATAAAAAAGTAGTATTTATTGGTCCTTGTTTGGCTAAAAAGGCTGAGGCTTATGAACTAAAAGGGGATGTAGATGGAGTACTTACTTTTAATGAGTTAACAGAATGGTTTCAAGAAGAAAATATAGAGTTAAGTAATTTAAAAGATAGTTATTTTGATGATAAAGGATCAAAAAGAGGAGCCGCTTTTCCATTAGGTAGTACTTTGTTTAAAAAGGATCTAAATAAAAATTTAAATAATGATTTTGATTTTTTAAGAGTTACAGGAATAAGAAATTGCAAAGATATGTTAGAATCTTTAAAAAATAATAAATTAAAAAATTATTGTATCGAAATAAATATTTGTCAAGGAAGTTGTATTAATGGTCCTGGTTTTCCCACTAATAAGCAAAATTATTATGAAAGTAGAGATTTATTAAAAAAATATATTAACAAACAAGAGGTAAAAAAAGATAAAAAATCTTTAATGAATTTTGAAAGAAGTTTTAAAAATAAGAAAAAATACTTAAATCAACCTACAGATAAAGAGATAAGAGAAATTTTAGCATCTATTGGAAAATATGACGAAACTGATGAATTAAATTGTGGTGCATGTGGATATTCAACTTGCAAAGAAAAAGCTAGATCGATTTATTATGAAATGAGTGATCCGAATATGTGTATGCCGTATTTAAGAGATAAAGCAGAGAGTGTTCAAAATGTCTTTTTTAAACATTCACCGAATTTATTATGCATTTTAGATAATGATTTGAAAATAATTGATTATAATAATTCATTCGAAGAAACCTTTGGATATAATAATATAGATTTAAAGAGATTTCCAATTTGCGCTTTTTTTAATGAAAAAGTTTTTAGTGATTTTATAAATTCAGATGAAACTATTTATAAAGAAAAGATATTTTTAAGTCAATATGATAAAACATTTTATTTAACTTTAGTTTATATAGAAGAAATAGAGGCTACAGTTATAATTTTAATGGATATCACTCTTGAAGAAAATTATAAAAAAGAAGTAAAAGAAATGAAAAAAAATACATTAGATACATGTCAAAAGGTTATTGATAAACAAATGAGAGTAGCTCAAGAAATTGCTAGTTTACTAGGTGAAACAACAGCAGAAACAAAGGTAAGTTTGAATAAATTAAAAGACTTAGTATTAAATGATGATAGTAGGAGTATATAGATGAATAATTATTATTTAGATATTGCTTCACATAGTTTAAATAAAATGAATGAAGAATTATGCGGTGACCAAGTGCAGGTTTTTAAGGAAGATAAAAATGCAATAATTATATTGTCAGATGGTTTAGGTAGTGGAGTTAAAGCTAATATTTTAGCTACATTAACTACTAAAATTGCTATGACTATGTTAAAAGAAGACCAAGGATTAGAAGAAACTATTTCTACAATAATGAATACTCTTCCAGTTTGTAATATAAGAAAAATTGCTTATTCTACTTTTAGCATCTTAACAATTCAAGACTATAATAAATGTGTATTAATTGAGTATGGAAATCCTAATGCATTTATTAAAGAAAAAGATTTTATTAGAGAAATTGATAAAAAGGTAAGAATATATAGTGATAAAAAAGTGAAATATTCTACTTTTACTTTAAATGAAGATACTGTAGTTACTTTAACTAGCGATGGAGTAATTCATGCTGGTGTAGGTAAAGAGTTAAATCATGGATGGGAATGGAAACATGTAGCAAAATTTTTAAAGAAACAAAAAATTAAAAGCGCTGAGATTTATAATAAAAATTTGATTCAAATGTGTAATAATTTATATCAAGGTTTACCAGGTGATGATACATCAGCAGTAAGTGTTCATTTAACTAAAAAGAGAGAGATAAATATATTTATTGGACCACCAAAAGATAAAGATTTAGATAAAGAATATGCAAATATTTTAAAAAGAAAAAAGGGATTGAAAATTGTCTGTGGTGGTACAACTGCACAAATTATTTCAAGAGAATTGAATAAAGAATTAATTACATCATTTGATTATATAAGTGAAAAGGTCCCACCAATAGCTAAAATAGATGGTATAGATTTAGTTACAGAGGGTTTTTTAACTTTAAAAGAAAGTTATAAAAAACTTAAGTTATATAATAAAAAAAATGATAAGGATATTTCTTTAGACAAAGAAGATGGTGCTACTTTACTTTTAAATAAATTAATTGATAAAGGAAATATTTTAAATTTTTATATTGGAAAAGCAATAAATCCTATCTATCAAAAAACAGATATACCATTTGAAATAAGTGTTAAACATAATATTATAAAAAAGATAATCTCTGAATTAAAAAAATTAGATAAAGAGATTAATATAAAGTATTTTTAGGAGGT
>JBNJDJ010000017.1:0-35739 GCA_051744845.1 Bacillota bacterium | reverse complement strand
TTTCTAAATTATATAAATCGTCTGTCAATATTGTTCCTTGAACTGTATCCCCATTATCTACAACTAAAGTATTAGGATTTTCACTTCTAACATCTTTAATTAAACTTGATATACGATGGAATCCTTTATCACCATAATCATCTCCACCGGTATAATCATAACTATTAATAGCACCGTGGATATCACTCGTACCTAAAATTGTAATGTTAACGTTTTCCTCGTCGGCAAATACAGCACCTGAAAGAACCATCCCCATTACTAAAGTTAGGATTAAAGAAATACTCAAAATTCGCTTCATAAAATAATTCCCCTTTCATAATCATCTATTTATTCCCTATTAATATTTTACTATTAATTGTAAAATATATCCAGACTTTTTTGTTGATTTTATATACTTTTAACAAAGAAAAGGTTTTTTGAAAAAAATTATTAACATATACAGAAAAAAATATTTATTTTATTTAATTATTTGTAGTTTTAATGTATAATAAAAGTGAGCATGCTTATTAAATATTGGAGGATTTATGGATATAAAAGTTTATGAAAAAATCTTTAATAGTATAAATGTACCTATTCTCTTAATAAAAAATTCATCTGTTATTAAAGCTAATAACAAATGTCTGAATATTTTTAATTATGAAAAATTTGAAAAATTAAATCAAAATGAAATTTTTAAAAATATTTTAAAAGAATTATTAAAGCACAAAAATAAAAAAATTTATAAAAAATTTGAAAAAGATGATAATAACTTGTTATTTGAAATAACTTTAAAAACCGTTGATAAATCTAATGAAATTTATCTTATCCAATTAAATCCAATCGAAGATCAAAATCTTTATCAAAGAATTAATAATTTATCTACACAAAATAGAGAAATATTTGATAATGCTTCCGAAGCAATTGTTATTTTAAATAATGAAAGTATTGTATTAGATATTAATAAACCTTTTGAAGATTTATTTGGTTTTTCAAGAAAAGAAGCACTAGGTAAAGACATTGATGATTTAATTGTCCCACCTAATGAAAAAAATGAAGCGAAAAAGCTTTTTAATCATGTATTAAATAATGAAAAATTAAATGTTTACAAAACAAGAGTTACTAAAAATAATAAAGAAGTTAAAGTTGAAATCATTAACCATCCAATAACATTAGAAAATGATAATAAAGCAAATTATATTATTTATAGAGATGTTACTGAAAAAACTAAAGTTCAAAATGAACTTAAAGAGAAAAAAGCCTTTTTAAACCAATTATTTAACAAAGCTTTTATACCTATTGCTTTTTTAGATAAACAAGAAAATATTATAGAAGTAAATCCTATGTTTGAAGAAACTTTTAAATATAAGCAAGAAAATATAGTCGGTAAAAATATAAATGATTTAATTGTTCCAAAAAATCATCAAAAAGAAGCGAAAAATTATAAATATGAAGTTTTTAATAATAATACTATCCACAGAAAAACTCAAAGAATAAATAAATATGGAGAAATAATTAATGTTGAATTATTTGGAACACCTGTAATAGTTAATAATAAAATAAATGGTTTATTTGCTATGTATAAGGATATTAGAAAGGAAGTTAAAAACTTCAAAAAATTAAAAGAACAAAGAGCTTATTTTAAAGATTTGTTTGATAAATCTCCTGAAGCCATAGCTTTACTAAATAAAGATAATAAAATTGTAAATATAAATACTTCTTTTAAAAAACTATTTAAATATAAATTAGAAGAAGTTAAAAATAAATCTATAGATGATGTTATTGTACCTGAAAAATATTTGGATCAAGCCCAACAGTATACTAGTCATGTTGTTAATAAAAAAGACTCTTTATCTAAAGTAGCTATTAGAGAAGATAAATTTGGTAATAAAATACATGTTGATATATTAGCATATCCAATTTCTTTAAACAAAGATAGTTTAGGTATTTATGCTATCTACAAAGATATAACTGATCGTATTAAAAAAACTAAGAAAATTAAACATTTAGCTTATAGAGACAAATTAACTAGTGCATTTAACAGATCTAAATTTTATATTATTGTAGACAAAGAAATAGATAAATTTAAAAATAAAAATAATTATCATTTTTCATTTGTTTTATTTGATGTAGACCTTTTTAAAAATATAAATGATAATTATGGACATCATATAGGAGATGAAATTTTAAAAGAAATAACATATGTTGTAGATAATACTAAAAGAAAAAAGGATGTATTTTTTAGATGGGGAGGAGATGAATTTGTACTTCTATGTAAAAATACTAACCTTAAAAAAGCACAAAATATTGGTAAAACTTTAGATAAATCAATAAAAAATCATCGCTTTACTCATGCAATAGATGTATCAGTAAGTTTTGGTTGCTCAACATTTAAAGGTGATTTAGACCAACTAATAATTGAAGCTGATAAAAAAATGTATCAATGTAAAACTAAAAAAAGACAATAATTTTTTAGGAAACAGTTTAAACTGTATCCTATTTTTGTATTCTAATTTGATTTTGGCATTCTAGAATATATAGTACTAACTAAATCATTAACTGGTAAAGTTTGAATATAAACTGTTCCTGGACCAGTTAAAGTTGTTAAAAATAATCCTTCTCCACTAAAAAAAGCTTTCTTAATACTTCCAACATATTCTATACTATAATCAACTGTTTTTTCAAAACCAACTAAACAACCTGTATCTACTCTTAATTTTTCACCATGAGCTAACTCTTTTTTCATTACATGTCCACCTGCATGTACAAATATAAGTCCATTTGGAGCAGATAATTTTTGTAAAATAAATCCTTCTCCTCCAAAAAATCCTGATCTCATTTTTTTAGTAAGTTCTATACTTATATCTATTCCATCTGCTGAACAAAGATATGCATCTCTTTGACATATGAATGTCCCTCCTATATCACTTAGCTCAATAGGAACTATTTTTCCTGGATAAGGTGAAGCAAAAGTTACCTTTTGTCTTTTATTAGACTCATTTACGTAAGTAGATTTAAAAAAACTTTCTCCACTTACCATTCTTTTAAGTCCTCCCATTATTCCACCTTGCATTTCACTTTCCATTCTTATACCTTCATCCATTGCAATCATTGCACCAGCTTCAGAATTCACTTTTTCTCTTGGGTCTAAAATGATTTCTACTGCCTGTAGGTCATCGCCTAAAATATTATACTCAATTACATCAGCCATAAATACTCCTCTCTAATCGCTAGTTTTCTAAAATCATTATATCACTTATATATTAAAAAAACATTAAAATAATATAGAACTTATTTTATCTAAATCAACAACATGATCAACTGCATTTAATTGAATAGCTTTTTGAGGCATTCCAAATATTATAGCAGTTTTCTCGCTTTCAGCAATAGTTGTAGCACCATTATTTTTTAAATATTTCATACCTCTAGCTCCATCATCTCCCATTCCAGTAAGTAAAATACCTATTGTTTTAGAAGCATCGTGTTTTTTTATTGAATGGAAAGTATAATCTACTGATGGTCTATGCCTATTTACTTTTCTATGTTGATTTATTTTAATTTTAAATTTACCTTTTTCCTTCGCTACGCCCATATGATAATCTCCAGGAGCTATATAAGCTGTATTCTTCTTAACAATCTCTAAGTTTTTAGCTTCCTTCACTTTTATATTTGAGACATTATCTAAAGAGTTTGCAAATGATTTAGTAAAAAATTTAGGCATGTGTTGAACGATCAAAATTGGTGGAGTTTGACTAGGAAATTTTTGTATCATTTTTTTTATTGATTGTACTCCTCCAGTTGAAGCTCCAATTAGTATAATCTTTTTATTATATGCTAATCTTTTTTTAGATGATTTATTTTTAGAAGTTTCTTTTTTATGTTTTGAAACATTTACCAAACTAGCATTTTTAACTTTCATTTTCACTTCTCTCATAAATCTTTTTTTATCTAATTTATTATTTAATCTTTTCTTAGGAACAAAATCAATAGCTCCTAAATCTAAAGCTCTAATTGTAGCATCAGCTCCTTTTTGAGTTAAACTACTTATCATAACTACTGGAGTAGGTCTAGCATTCATAAGCCTTTTTAAAAAATCAATACCTGACATACCAGGCATTTCAATATCTAATGTAATTACATCCGGATTATATTTTTTTAATAATTTAACTGCTTCATAAGGATTACTTGCTTTTGCTACAACTTTCATATCTTTACTAGTTTCTATTATTTTTTGTAAAATATCTCTAATACTTTTTGAATCATCAACTATTAATACCTTAATCATTAGAACCTCCAAAATATAATATATATTGCATAACCTAATTTTTATATACCCAAAAAATATTAATTTAATTATATATAAAAAAAAGCTTTAAATCAAAAGATTTAAAGCTTAATTTTTAATTCTAATGTTCTTCGCAATCGCCTTCATCTTGTCTTAAATGCATGTGGTCTTCACAAACCGAATCAGTTGAAGCTAATTCATTATTTAAATACTTCTTAACTGTACTTTCTATATCCCCATCTGCACCAACAATAACATTAATATTATTTTGATTAAATAAATCTTGAGCTCTTTGTCCCATACCACCTGCTACAATTGCATCTACATTATTATCTGATAAAAATCTTGGTAAAACACCTCTTTGATGCTGTGGACTTTTTAAAAACTCTTTTCCCTTTACTTTATCATTTTCAATTGTATAAACTGTAAATCCATCACAATGTCCAAAATGAGCTGATACTTTTTCATTAACTGTAGCTATTGCTAATCTCATAATCTCCTCCTTTAATCTATAATACTTATTAATCTTTTATACATTTTATTTATAGCCTTTGAAGCTTTTGACGACTTATAATTTACAACTGGTTCTAAGTTATTAATAGCTTCATTTACTAAAGGATCAAATGGTATCTTTCCAAGTATATCTATATTTAATTTTTTAGCTTCCTCTTTTATCTTTTTACTCATATCTTTATTAATATCATATTTATTTATAACTACCAATGGTTTTGAATCAAAACTTTCTATAACTTCATTTACTCTTATTAAATCTTCATATCCTGATTGAGTTGGTTCGGTTACAATTATTGAATAATCACTGCCAGTTATACTTGCCATAACTGAACAACCTACTCCAGGCGAACCATCAATTAACATATTTTTGTCTTCTTTTTTTGCAACTTGTCTAATCTTACTTACTAATTTTCCTGAACCTTCTGCCCCTGGAATCATTTTAGAACCATAAAATTTTCCTGTATTTGTCTTTTTTTCTAAAATTTCTCCAGTAACTTCTTTATTTAATTTAATAGCTTCTTGAGGACAATTTATAACACATGCATTGCACCCTTCACATTTTAACGGATTTACCAAATAACTTTCATCAACTAAATCAATTGCATCGTATCTACATACATCTTTACATTGACCACAACTTATACATTTTCCTGGGTCTATTTTGGCAACTTTAGCTCCTGTATAATCATTTCTATTTAAAATTTTACCTTGTAAAATTATACCTAAATTAGAAGCATCAACATCACAATCAGCTTTTACAAAATCTTTATCTAACAAATAAGAAAGAGACGAGCTAATAGTAGTTTTACCAGTACCTCCTTTTCCACTTACAACTGTTATCGTTGTTTTTTTATTTTCTGAATTAATTATATTATCAAATTCATCCATTTAGTTTCACCTGCTTTATTAATTCATCATTTACTCTTTTAAAATGACTTTTTAATTCACTATCCTCAATCATCAATTTACCTTTAGAATATAATTTAGCAGCTTTCATAGAATATGGTATTTTACCTATTAAAGTATATTTATTTTTATTTAAATAAGATTCAATAATATAATCATCATTAGTAGATCTATTAATTACAACTCCAAAAGGAATCTCCATAGTTTCTACTACATTAATAGCCATTTTTAAATCACTTAATCCAAATTCAGTAGGCTCCGTTACTAATACTGCAAAATCTGTATCTTCAAGTGTTTCTACTACAGTACATGAAGTTCCAGGAGGTGAATCAATAATATTATTTTTATTTAAATCCATCCTATTTTTTACATCTTGTATAACAGGAACAGCTATAGGCTCTTTTAAGTTTAATATACCTCTTACAAATTTACCTTTTTTATAATTTCCACTTTCAATATATCCAATAGTTCTTTTTTTCTCTTCAATAGCATCAAAATCACAACTTAATTTACAAGTTCCACAACCATGACATAACTCATTAAATACCATAATCTTTTTACCGGTATTAGCAAGTGCACCAAATTGACAATTTTTAGAACAATCACCACATAAAGTACACTTTTCATGATCAATTTCAGGATTTAAAATACCAGACTTTTGTTTTTTATTGATTTTTGGTTTTAAAAATATATGACCATTTGGCTCTTCTACATCACAATCATAATAATTAAATTCATTAAGATATGCCAAGTTAGTCGATACAGTTGTCTTTCCTGTACCTCCTTTACCACTTAAAAATACTATATTCACAAACTGCCTCCTTAATTACCTGCATGTGATGGACCATAAGATTTAATTTTTTCTAACTTATTAGCTAAGTAATATTCTATATTTTTTTGTATACTAACTTCTTTACCACGATAACTTTCAATATTAGTCTCGTAAATTACAGCATATGCCTTAGGTCCTAAATTCCCTGTAATTAAAACATCTGCTTTATTTTCAATAACTAATTGAGCTGCTTTTGGCCCAGCACCATGTGCACCTTGTTTAGCTGTATTATCAATAAGTTCATAAGTATTTTTATCACTATCAAATAATATAAAATGTTGAGCTCTACCAAACCTTTTGTCTAATTTAGATTCTTTTTTTGTACCTTCAGCACTAACAACTATTTTCATAATTATCTCTCCTTTTTTCTTCTTTGCAATTTTTGCACATACCAAAAAATTTTAAATTACAATAACTAATTTCAAAATCATATTTTTGTTGAATTTCTTTTTTTAAATCCATTAAAGATTTAAAATCTATTTCTAAAATTTTCCCACATTCAGAACAAATTAAATGATGATGATTTCTTTTATCCATATCTAGTTCATAAAAATCATATTTCCCAAAATTCAACTTTCTAATAATATCTAAGTTTGAAAATAATTTAATATTTCTATAAACAGTAGCTTGCCCTAAATTAGGGTCTTGAATTGAATTACAAATTTGTTTAATTGTTAAATGATCATTTGTATTCATAAGTAAATCAATAATCATTTTTCTTTGATTAGTAAATCTATAACCATTTTCATTTAATCTAGTTTTAATTTTTTCTTTAATCATAAAAGCTCCTTGAATAAAAGTTGATGTTTTTAATATATGTTCATTATAACCATTAAAAGAACATATGTCAATAAACTTTTTGTTTTAAACAAAAAAAGTCTAGCAGTTACGCTAGACCTTTTTATGGATTATGAGGAGATTTAATCTATTATAAATTTCAGTTATTAGCTTTTAATTTTTACTTCTTTCCTTGCTCATTTATAAAGTAACATTTATTAGACTCTTTTTATTTAAATCTAAGTTAAATCTTTGTAAATATTAAATTATTAATAAATTTTAATTTAAATAGAAAAAATAGCTTACTAGAAATAATTTTAAATATCTAATAAACTATTTTTGTCTAAAGTCTAAAATATCATATAAGATTTTTTCTTTATTCTATACTATTCATTAAGTTAACCATTTCTATAGCTGAAGCAGCAGCATCAAATCCTTTATTACCTGCCTTTGTACCTGCTCTTTCAATAGCTTGTTCAATAGTATCAGTTGTTAATACACCAAATATAACTGGTTTTTCTGTTTCTAAAGATACACTTGCTACACCTTTAGATACTTCACTAGCTACATAATCAAAGTGAGGTGTCGCTCCTCTAATAACTGTTCCTAAACAAATAACTGCTCCATACTTATCTTTTTTAGCCATTTTTTTAGCAATTAAAGGTATCTCAAAAGCTCCTGGTACCCATGTTATTTCAATATCCTCTTCTTTAGCACCATGTCTTTTAAGTCCATCAATAGCACCATCTAATAATTTAGAACTTATAAACTCATTAAACCTTCCTACAATAATACTAAATTTTACATCCTTAGCTACAAGTTTTCCTTCATATGTTTTCATTTTTACTTCTCCTCCTTAAAATTTAAAATATGGCCCATTTTACTTTTCTTAGTTTTTAAATAAAATTCATTTCTTTCATTATGATTCATTTGTATTTTTACCCTTTCAACAACTTCTAATCCATATCCTGACAAACCAGACATTTTTTTAGGATTATTAGTCATTAATCTTATTTTATTCACACCTAAGTCTTTTAAAATTTGTGCTCCTATTCCATAATCTCTTAAATCTTCTTCAAAACCTAATGCTAAATTAGCTTCAACTGTATCCATACCTTTATCTTGTAAATTATAAGCTTTTATCTTATTAATTAATCCGATACCTCTACCTTCTTGTCTCATATATAAAAGAATGCCATTACCTTCATCCTGAATTTTTTTCATTGCATATTCTAATTGCTCTCCACAGTCACACCTTAAAGAACCAAAAGCATCACCAGTTAAGCATTCTGAATGGACTCTAACTAATGTAGGATCATCAGGATTTATCTCACCTTTTACTAATGCAACATGATGTTTATTATTTACTTTATTTACATATCCATACATCTTAAAATCACCAAATTTTGTTGGTAAGTCAGCTTTTGATACTTGTTTAACTAGATTATCACTTTTACGTCTATAACTAATTAAATCAGCAATTGTTATTATTTTAAGATCGTGTTTATCAGCAAATTTTAGTAAATCATCTGTTCTAGCCATCTTTCCATTTTCTTTAATAATCTCACATATTACACCAGATGGTTTTAATCCTGCTAATTTAGCTAAATCAACTGCTGCTTCTGTATGTCCTGCTCTATTTAATACTCCTCCTTTTTTAGCTTTTAAAGGAAAAATATGACCTGGTTTAGTAAAATCCATTTCTTTAGATTCATCTTCAACTAATTTTTTAATTGTCAAAGCTCTTTCATGTGCTGAAATACCAGTATCTACTGTTTTATAATCTACTGATACTGTAAAAGCTGTTCCTTTAGGATCAGAATTTTTAGAAGTCATAGGTTTTAAATTTAACTTATTTATTTTAGATTCTTCCATCGGAACACATACTAATCCTCTTCCATATTTAAGCATAAAATTTATTGCTTTAGGTGTAACTTTTTGGCTTGCCATTAAAAGGTCGCCTTCATTTTCTCTATCTTCATCATCTAATACAACTACCATTTCACCATTTTTTATTGCTTCAATTGCTTCGTCAATTGAATTAAAATCATTCATTTTAACCTCCTACATAAAACCATTTTTTGATAAAAAGTTTTTATCTATTTTTTTACTTTCTTTGTTAGGTAACATTTTTTCTATATATTTTCCTATCATATCGCATTCAATATTAACTATAGAACCTACCTGTTTATATTTTAAAATAGTTTCATCCTGAGTCGTCGGAATTATAGAAACTTTGACTTCATCATTTTTTATATCTACTACTGTTAAACTAATCCCATCTATAGTAATAGAACCTTTTTTTATAATATATTTATTTAAAGAATTATCTATTTTCATTTTATAAATAAAAGCATTCTCATTTTTGGTTATATTCATTATTTTACCAACACCATCAACATGGCCTGATACAATATGACCATCAAATCTGTCATTTACCTGCATAGCTCTTTCTAAATTAACATGTTCATTAATTTTCAAATCTTTTAAATTAGAACTTTTCATTGTCTCAGGCATAACATCTACTTTAAAACTACTTTCTGTAATATTTGTAACAGTTAAACAAATTCCATTTACAGCAATACTTTGCCCTAATTTAGTACCTTTTAAAACTTTTTTAGCATTTATTTCTATAACAGCTGAATTTCTAGATCTATTTAACTCTTTAACTTTACCAATTTCTTCAATTATCCCTGTAAACATTTAATCATCATCCTTTTTTAAATAACTTTCAATTAAAAGATCATTGGAAATTTTAGATACTTGAAAATCTTTTAATTCAAAACCTTGAGAAATTTTTTCTTTTCCTTCTCCAGTTACAAAAGGAATAGCTTCTCTTCCACCGATAATTTTAGGTGAAATAAATAATGTTAATTTATCAACTAAATTATTTTTTAAAAAACTATAATAAATTTCACTTCCACCTTCTACTAAAACACTATCAATATTTTTTTCACTTAAATAAGTTATTACTTCTAATATATCAATATGTTTATCTTTCAAAGGAAGTCTTTTTACAGTAACCCCTAGCTTTTCGATACTTTTAATTTTTTTATCATCTGCTAACTTACTAGTAATAAGTATTGTCTTTTTATTTTTATTAACTTTTAAAACTTTAGAATCTATTGGAATTCTACACTTTGTATCTAAAATTATTCTAATAGGATTACTTGCTTTTTTATTATCAAGTCTTGTTGTTAATCTAGGATTATCAGAAATAACAGTATTTATTCCTACTAAAATTGCTGAATATTTTTGTCTTAAATAATGTACATATTCTCTAGATTTTTCTGATGAAATCCATTTCGAGTCATTAGTTTTACTAGCAATTTTACCATCTAGAGTCATAGCTGCTTTAATATTTACAAAAGGAGTATCATTTTTTATATAATTTATAAATACTTCATTAAGTCTTTTACATGCCTTTTGTAAAACACCTACTTTCACTTCAATATTATTTTCTTTTAATTTTTTTATCCCTTTGCCTGCTACTAATGGATTAGGATCTTTCATTCCAATAACAACTTTTTTAATATTATTTTTTATTATTGCATCTACACACGGGGGAGTATTCCCAAAATGCGAACAAGGTTCTAATGTAACATACATAGTTGAACCTTCTAAAGTATTTACATTTTTTTTAGCATCTTCAATAGCATTAACTTCAGCATGATTTTTTCCATATTCCTTATGATAACCTTGACCTATTATTTCACCATTTTTTACAATTACTGCCCCTACTAATGGATTAGGATTAGTAAAACCTAATGCCTTTTTAGAAAGTTTTAATGCTTTTTTCATATATTTATAATCCAAATTTACCTCCTTTTTTAAACTAAAAAACCACTGAGAAAATCCTCAGTGGCAAAAATATATATCATATATAATTATATATGCAAATTCTTCTTCTTTTCATCTAGACTTTACTATCGGTTTTGGAATTTCACCAAATCAACCTTACGGTTCATGGACTTTACCATCGGTCGGGAATTCAACCCTGCCCTGAAGATTTCTTATTAAATTGTACCTTTAGATTAGCATATTTTTAGCTAATTGTCAAAAAATTTACTAATTGACTTTTAAATTTTTAAACCTTATAATTAAAACTAGTAGATTTAAAAGGAGATTATTTATGATATATTTATTATTTGCTATTTTATGTTCTAGTTTAATTGCAATAGTTTTTAAAGTTACTGAAACAAAAAACTTAAATCGTTATTTAGTAACGCTTTTTAATTATTTAACAGCTAGTTTAATTAGTTTATATTTTTTAATAAGTAATAGTTTAATTATTTTTGAAAAAGTTTCTATAAATGATTTATTAATTTTAACTGTAATTGGCTTAATTACTGGATTTTTATTTTATTATTCATTTATACTTTATCAAAAGAATATAAAAAATCATGGAGCTAGTATAACAGGTATGTTTGTAAAATTAGGGATTTTAATACCTATGTTTATTTCTATTCTTTTATGGAGAGAATATCCATCAACTATTCAAACTATAGCTATTATAGGATCTCTTAGTGCTATTATATTAATTAATTTAAATTTTAAAAAAACATCTACATTTGAGCTAAAATTTAATCTGTTATTATTATTTTTTATCGGTGGTATGGCTGAATTTGCTAATAAAATTTTTCAAAAATATTTTTTGATAAAATATAAACCACTTTTTCTATTTATTGTATTTTTTTCAGCTTTTTTATTTAGTTTAAATAAAGTCAGAAGTAAAAAACTAAAGTTAAATAAAAGATCATTAAAGTTTGGAATGCTCGTTGGTTTTTTTAACTTATTTTCTTCATTTTTCTTAATTGAATCTTTACAATTTGTCAAAACTTCTATAGCTTTTGCTTTATTTAGTTCATTAAGTATGAGCTTAATATTAATAATAAGTTTTTTATTTTTTAAAGAAAAACTTAAAAACAAAGATAAATTAGCAATTACCATTACTATTATTTCATTATTTATTATTAATAAATTCTAAAAAATATTAATCTCACTTTTAAAAGTGAGATTAATAATAATTAATTTCTATTTTACTAATTTATCCGCTAAACTTTTACACTTATCTAAATCATCTTCATCAGGTGTTAAATGGACAATCAAACCTTCAGCTTTTAAATTTGCACCAGCGCTTTCCATTCTAGTTTCCCAGTCGCGCATCCACTGACCATCTCCCCAGTCATATGAGCCAAATAATATAAGATTTTTACCATCAACATTTAATTTATTAACAAAATCTTCCATTTCATCTGATAAAACCTCAGCTCCCATAGATGGACAACCTAAAGCTAATTTATCTACATTTTCTAAATCACTCGGACTTACATCACTTACTTCGAATATATCCACATTATTATTTTTTTCTAAATGTTTTTTAATATCTTTAGCCATTTTTTCTGTATTTCCAGTACCACTCCAGTAAACTATACTAATTTTTTCCATACTCCTCCTTTGTTGATAATGATTATCTTTACCAACTACATTTTAGCATAGTTCTTATTATTTGTTAAGTATTAATTTTTTATATTAAAAAAACACAATAATTTTATATTAAAACTATTGTGAAATTTAAAAGTCATTATTTTTTAATTTTTCAAATATGTCATTTGCAAAGTTAATTGACTCTATATACCTTTCAGAAAGTTTTTTGCCACTATAATCAAATTCTTTAGAAATATTTGATACCTTATCAAACTGACCCTTTTCATAATATATACACAAATTATATAATTTACTATATTTAGTTTCTTTTTTTAAAAGTGTATATTTTAATTCTTTATCTAAAGGTATCTTTTTAACTACTTCCTTCATATCCATATTTAAGATCCCATCGATCACAGATAAAGTCCCTAATAAAGAAAGTTCATCAATAACTTTTTGATCCCTTTTTAAATCCTTAGCAATGTTTTTTAAAAAATGCATTCTTGTTAAAGCATTTCTAACTAATTCATGAATATCAAAATAATTCATATCCTGTACCATTATTAAAGTTAACCATGTTTGAAAATTTCTCAATCCAATCATCATAATAGCGTGCTTAATACTTGAAATTTCGTGTCCTATTTCAGAATGTGCATTAACCATTTTTAATAATTTATAAGTTAATGAAGTATCTCCTTCCATTAAATTATTAATTTTTTGAATATTTGGATCATCAGATGATAATTCTTTCATTAAATTTAAATATTTAACTGCACTATCATTTAATTGTTTTGTTTTAACCATTTCCGGTTTAGAAAAATAATAACCTTGAAAATATTTAAATCCATTGTCTTTAGCCCAATTATACATTTCCTTAGTTTCAACTTTTTCTGCTAATAAAGTTTTTCCTTTTTCATCCCAATAATTAGCTAATTCTAAAATTTCCTTTTTAGAATTACCTAAAAAATCAATTTTAACTATTGTACATAAATCAATTAAATTATATAAATTATCTCTTAAGTCACTTTTCATTAAATCATCTATAGCAAAAATATACCCCTTAGATTTTAAAAACTTTAATCTGCTAAATAATCTTCTATTTATTTCAACTGTCTCTAAAATTTCTATAACTATTTTTTTCGAATCTAAAAGATCAATAACCGAATTTTTTATTAAATTATTTCCAAAATTTATAAATGCTCTTTGATTTCCTACTAAAGTTTCCAATCCAAAGTTAAGGTATGTATTTAAAAGTAATATAGAGGTAGCAACATTATCAGGAGTATTTAAATCATATTTATTTACATTATCTTTTCTATAAAGTAGTTCATATCCTAAAACATCATATGAATCATCAAAAATTGGTTGTCTTGCAATATATATATCCATAATGCCTCCAAAGATTCTATATATTTATTATATCTAATTTTTTACTAAATTAAAATTCTTTTTAAAAAATATTATAAAGATTAATTATTGATAACTATTATCGATAATTAATCTTTATTTGATTTAACTATTTCATAATTGATATAATTCTAATGTAGATTAAAATTATTAAGGAGGATATATGAAAAAGGAAGTAAGTATTAAAAAGATAAAAAAAGATGCAGAAAATTTATTCAGAGAAGGTGAGTTTTATTGTTCAGAGGCAATTGTCGCTTCTATTAAAAGAAATTTTGAACTAGATATATCAGATAAAATGATAGCTTTAGCTTCAGGATTTCCAGTAGGAATTGGTAAATCAAAATGTACATGTGGAGCAGTCTCTGGTGGAGTTATTTCTTTAGGTTACTTCTTTGGAAGAACTGAAGGTGGAGATCCTAAAGTTGAAAATTTATTAAAATTAACTAATGAACTGCAACAAAGTTTTAAAGATAATCACAATGTTTTATGCTGTAGTATATTAACTAAAGATTTTGATATGGCTTCAGGTGAACATAAAAAACAATGTATTTCTTTTACTGGAGAAATGGCTCAAAAGGCAGCTGAAATTATAATAAGAGAACTTAATTTAGTAAATTTAGATAATGTTAAAGGTGATCAAATTGGTTAAATTTTTAAAAAAGCTACCAGTACCTTTAGCTGGTTTAACTTTAGCTATATTAGCTAGTGGAAATGTAATTGCAACTAGCTTTCCAAGTTTAAAAATATACTTTGGTCTAATTGGAGGTCTATTTTTAGTTAGTTTCACATTAAAAATATTTTTAAACTTTGACTCAATCAAAGAATCAATGAATAATCCTATATTAGGTAGTATTTTACCTACATACTCAATGGCTATAATTGTTTTTTCACCTTATTTAAAAAAATTTAATCCAAATTTAGCAAAATCTTTATGGTTTTTAGGTATAGCTATTCATTTAATATTCATAATAATTTTTACTAAAAATTTCTTTATAAATTTTAACTATAAAAAATTATTCCCATCATATTTTATAGTTTATGTAGGAATAGTCTGTGCTAGTGTTACTGCACCAGCTTTTCAAATGCAATTTTTAGGAAAAATTATTTTTTGGTTTGGATTTTTAAGTTATTTGATTTTATTTCCAATGATTTTAAGAAAAGTTTTAACTATAAAAAATATACCAAAAAAAGCAAAGCCTATTATCGCTATTTTTAGCGCACCAGCGAGTTTATGTTTAGCAGGATATTTAAGTAGTTTTAATACTTTAAATTCCTATTTATTTTATTTTTTATTATTTATGTCTATAACTACATCAATAATAGTATTGTTTTTCTTACCTAAAACTTTAAAAAATGGATTTTTCCCTAGTTATGCCGCTTTTACCTTTCCATATGTTATTACAAGTATAGCTGGATTAAAATCTTTAAAATATTTAAGTTCAATTAATAAATCAAATTATCTTTTGTCGTTAATTATAAATTTTCAGAAATGGCTTGCTTTATTAATAGTAGGTTTTGTATTTATTCAATATATAAACTTTTTATCTACAAATCTTATAAATAAAAAAGAAACTTTAAAAAGAAAAAAGGCTAATTAATTTTTTTAATTAGCTTCTTTTAACTCTTCCATTTCATCAAAACCTTCCATTACTAAATCATATGTTTTATAAGATACTTCTGGTAATGTTCCACCGAAAAGTTCTTCAGCTTGTTCAAATCCTTTTTTAAAAGCATCTCTTAAAAGTTCAGCTTTTTCTGGATTTCCTCCAGATATTTTTTTAGCAAAATCTAGTATTCTTTTAGAAGTTTCTTTGGCACTCCATTTACCTAAGTCAACTTCAGGACTTTCTGTTTCTTTACTTTCTGAACTTACTTTTTTACTAACTGATATATCTATCTTTAGTTTAAAATTATTAGATCTATTTCCTTGATAACTAATAATATCAGTGATAAATTTTTTAAATGATTCAATTTTATCTTTAGATTCACTTTGCATTTTTTCAAAGTTTTTCATACTTACTACTGTTTTTTCATGATAAATCATCTTCTTAGAAGAATGATTTATTTTTGTATCGCTTTGATTCACTCCTTTTTTATTACCTTTATAACTTAAAACACTTTTCTCATAACTTAAATAACTAGCAGAAACATTTCTTGACAACATAAATCATCCCTCCTTATAATTGTTTATATTACTTTTATATATTTATTATCGACATATTTAACTAAATTGATTAATAAATATTATTAAAATGTTAATATATATTCAATTTCTTGACCTTTGATCAAAATAGAGTTATTATAAAAGTAGAATAGTTATAATTTTCTGAATTTTTAGGAGGGTTTATGAATAATTTTAAAAAGCGTTTATCAGTAATTGTTTTATCATTAATTTTAGTTGTAGCATCTTCATCAGCATCTTTAGCTTGTACTTCAATTTTTGCAGGTAAAGATGCAACATCAAATGATTCAGTTTTAATATCTAGAAATGAAGATTACTCTAGTGCATGGGCAAAACATTTTAAAGTATTTGAAAGAAAAACAAATGAAAAAGGTGCAAAACATACTTTTTACAATGGACTAGAAGTTAAGTTACCAGAAACTAGTTTTAAATACTTTGCTACTCCTGATTGGGATCCATCATATGGACCTTTTGAAGAAGCGGGTATTAATGAAAAAAATGTAGCTGTAAGTTCTACAAATACACATTCAATTAAAGATAAAGTATTAGAAGCTGATCCTTTAATCGATGAAGGTATTGGTGAAACACATATTCCATCATTAATTTTACCTAGAGCAACTTCTGCTAAACAAGCAGTTAAATATTTTGGTGAAATGATTGAAAAGCACGGGTCTATGAATGGTTATGGATTTGCAATAGCAGATGAAGACGAAGTTTGGTACATTGAAGTTGGTTCTGGTCATCACTGGGCTGCAGTTAGAGTTCCAGATGATAAATATATTGTTGTAGCTAATCAATTTAGATTAAAATCAATTGATTTTGATAATGACGACTATTTATATTCAGATGGATTAAAATCTTTTGTTTATGATAATGAATTACTTAAAGAAGATGAAGAATTTGATTTTGCAAAAGCTTTTGGTAAATTAGGTGAAAAATATAATACTAGAAGAGAATGGTGGGGACAAGAAACTTTCACTCCTTCATTAGATCAAAAAGCAACTTCAGACAGATATCCAGTATTTGTTGAACCTGATGAAAAAATTAAACCTAAAGAAGTAATGAACTTTTTAAGAAGCGATTATGATGGTACTAAATACGATACTGATAAAGAAAGTGGTAAAGATGAAAGAGCAGTTGGTATTGATAGAACAGTAGAATCTCATGTTATCCAAATTAGAAAAAATATGCCTGCTGAACTTCAAGGTGTTATGTGGTTAAGTATTGCTAATCCTGAATACGGTGTTTATTTACCATTCTATACAGGTATTGAAAAAACACTTGAAAATTATCATAAAGGTACAAATGAATATGATGATGAATCAGCTTATTGGGCGTTTAGATCTGCTGCTGCTTTAGCAAGTCAAAATGAAAAGCTTTACGCAGAAGGTGTAAAAGAGTTTTGGAATAGTTATGAAAATGATTTATTAAAAGAAATAGATGTTGTTGACGAAACAGCTGAAAAACTTTATAAAAAAGATAAAGATGCAGCTATAGACTTTATAACTAGATATAATAATATGACAGCTAAAGACGCAATTGAAAAAGCTCATTTAATAAAAGAAGAAATAATTACTAATTTTGCTGGAAATAATTCAGAAAAATATGTTCCAAGTTTCAAATAAATTTTTATAAGCTCCTAAAAGGGAGCTTTTTTTTATGCAAATTTAATCCTTAGTTAAATAATAAGCTTTACAATTTATCAAAAATCCTTTATAATAATTATACCCCGGTAACGAGGGGGTCTGAGGAGGAGATTTTTTGAAATATTTATATTTAATTACATTTATTTTTTTAATAATTTCTTTTTTTAAAGATAAAGAAAAAACTAAAAAAGGAATAAATCGTGGGATAAACAAGTTTAAAAAGATTTTACCAAAATATTTAAAGCTTTTAATTATAATATCTGTTACTTTATTAATTTCTGAAGATTTTATAATAGATTATCTAACATCTAATAATACTTTTATAGGTACATTTTTCAGTGTGATAATTGGCTCGATTACTATGATGCCTGGTTTTATTGCTTATCCGTTATCAGGTATTTTACTTGAAAAGGGAGTGCCATTTATTATAATCGGAGGTTTTGTTACTTCTTTAATGTTGGTAGGAGTTGTAACATATCCTTTGGAAAAAGAATACTTTGGTAAAAAGGCTACTATTTTAAGAAATATATTTGGCTTTTTAATATCTATAAGTATCGCAATTGGAATTGGAATTTTTTATGGAGAGGTGTTTTAGATGAATAAAAGAAAAAAAGATTATTTATTATTTGCAACATTTTCACTTTTTATAATTATATCTTTTATTATAAATTTCAATTTTGGTAAAGAACTTGGAAAAAACTTTTATATTTTTGCAAAAGATATGGTTTTAATACTACCGCCAGCGTTTATATTAATTGGGCTATTTGATGTTTGGGCAAAAAATTCAACTATTGAAAAATCTTTTGGTGAAAAATCAGGTTTCCAAAAATATATCTATGCAATTTTATTAGCTGCTACTACTGTAGGCGGAACATTTGTAGCATTCCCAGTAGCTAATTCACTTTATCACAAAGGGGCAGACTACGATTCGATTATAACATATACTACTGCTGCAAGTTTATTTATGATTCCTATGAGTATAATGGAAGCATCTATACTTGGAATAAAATTTACTATTTTAAGACTAGGATTATCTATACCCTTTATAATAATAAGTGCAAATATTTTAAAATATATTTTAAATAAATCAAATTATAAATTACCAAAAACTTAAAAATTCAGGATTTTAATCCTGAATTTTTTATTTACCCTGCTACTTCTTCATTTTCATTTTTATTTTCTTTTAAATTACTAACTTTCTCACCATATTTTGTAATTACCAAATATACAATTCCTAATCCTAGAACAATTGAAATAAATGGACTCATGCTAAATACTGCTGCCGGTAAATAGCCTACAACTACCGCTATAATTGCTACTGTTATTGCATAAGGAATTTGAGTTTTAACATGATCTATATGATCACAAGCTGATGCCATAGAACTCATAATAGTCGTATCAGATATTGGTGAACAGTGATCGCCAAATACAGCGCCTGTAAATACTGAGCCAACTGTTGCCATTAATATAACACCTGTTGATCCACCACTTAATTCATATACAAGTGGAACTGCTATAGGCATTAAAATTGCAGTTGTTCCCCAAGAAGTACCGGTAGTAAAGGCAATTACACATCCTAAAAGGAATACTGCTAATGGGATAATTGATGCTGGTATTTTACCTTCTAAAATACTAATTAAATAATCAGCTGTTCCTAGATCAGAAGCAACGCTCCCAATAGACCAAGCTAAAACTAAAACCATTATTGCAATAATTAATGATTTTGCCCCATCAACCCAGGCATCTACCGTTTCTTGAACAGTCAATATCTTCTGTGATAAAACTAATCCAGCGGCTACAAATGTCCCAGCAAATGAAGCCCACATCATTGCAACTGCTGCATTAGATGAACCTATTATTTCTCTAATAGCTACAAAGGAGAAAGGTTTATTTGATACTAATTTTATTAGTTCAGTATCTTCTCCACCTAATATAGCTCCTTTTCCATTAATATATAAACCTACGATTACCATTACAACAATAGTTAAAATTGGAAGAAAAGCATTTCTAATTAAGTGTGGTACATCTTCTTTAATATCCATCTCTGTTAATTCTTTTGATGCTAGTGGTGTTGCTCCATCAGCAATTAATTTACCTTCATTTCGTGCTCTTCTTTCAGCCTTTAGCATTGGACCATAATCTCTACCACTTTTAGCAATCATAAAAACAAAACCTAACATAATTATTGAATAAAATCTAAAAGGAATTGACTTTAAAAATACACCGTAAATATTAGCATCTACTCCTATAGATGCAAAAGCATCTCTTAAAAGACCCATTTCATAAGCAATCCAAGTTGAAATAAATGCCATACTTGCTACTGGTGCTGCTGTTGCATCAGTTAAAAATGCTAATTTCTCTCTTGAAATTTTTAACTTATCAGTAAGTGGTCTCATTGTGTTACCTACTAATAAAGTATTTGAATAATCATCAAAGAAAATTACTAGCCCCATAGCCCAAGTAGCTACCATTCCACTAGAAGCTGTTTTGGCCTTTTTAGCTAACCAATCAGCTATCGCCTTGGCACCTCCGGATTTTGCAACTATACCAATTGTTCCACCTAAAGCAATATCAAAAATAATAATTCCTGCATTCCAATCACTTGCAACTGATCCTGCAATATAATCTGTTATAGTTGCTCCAAAACCAACAAAAGGATTACCTCCATTGATAATTGTAGCTCCAACCCAAATAGCTGCAAAAAGTGATGGTAAAACTTGTCTTGTTTTAAAAGCTAACACAATTGCAACCAAGGGTGGTAATAATGATAAAATACCAAAATGTTCCATGTTTTCCTCCTTTATAAATAATTTATTTAAAAATATTATATAAAGCAGGTTACAGAAATTTTCAAAATATTTCAAAAATTCATATTTAATCTTTATTTATTAAAATTATTAATGAATCAATAAATTGTAAAATATTAACAGACCCTGGTTTATCTTCAATCCCTTTTATATAATTCATAGTTTTTCTTACTTCTTTAAAACTATATAGTGTATTACTATATCTAGTAAAGTTATCTGAATAAAAATCTTCTAAACCTTGATGAGCTAAATTTGTTTGACCTTTCATCAAAGCCCTTCTCATTCTTTGACATGTGGTTCTATATGATAAAGACAAATCTTTACATATTGTTTTTAAATCAACATTCTGTACTTTAATATTATTTTCAATTATATATTTTAAAATTTTTATTAAATCTACAATGCCTTTTTCTCCAGATATTCCTAATCTATTGATAATGAGTTTTACATTTTTGATTTTTTTCAAAGAAGTATTATTTTTTCTTAAATCTTTATTAAATATATCCATTGCATTATCTAAAATTATTTTTGATTTCACATTTGCAATTACTTTTATAACTTCATTTTTTAAAATAGGCTTTGAAATAAAAAATTCAATTCCTTTTTCATAAGCTTCCTGAATCATCTCTTTATTATTAACTTGAGAAATCATAATTGCGGAAAAATTATATTTATCTTTTAATTCTTTTATTAAATCAATTCCATTTATTTTAGGCATCAAAAGATCTACTAAAACAATATCTGGTTTATAAACTTCTATTTCTTTTAAAGCCTCTTTACTTTCAACATTAAAACCTACTATACTTCCTAAATCACTTGATTCAATTATTAATTCTAGCTTTTTTATAACAGAAATATCATCATCGACTATATAAAAATTCATGTTCCTCCTTATAAATCTGATATTGATAGTTTAATATTGAAAATAGTTCCTTTATCTATTGTTGATTTAACACTTATAGAACCTTTAAATTTTTTTTCAACTAAATCTTTAACTAAAGAAAGGCCTATACCCCTTTTAAATTTTCCTTCCTTGGATTCTAACTTTGTCGAGTATCCAATATTGAATATATATTTTAAATCTCTTTCTTTTATCCCACAACCATTATCTTTGATTTTTAAATTTAAAAAATTACCTTTTTTAAAAGCTTTTATTTCTATAATACCTTGTCCTTTAATAGACTCAATAGAATTATTTATTAAATTCCTAATAATAGATATTAAATAATAATGTTTTTTTACTTTGAGCTTAGGTGTTTTATTTAATACTTCTAATTTAATATTTTTATCTTTTTTATTTATATATTCTTTGGTATTAGTAATTAAAATATCTAATAAATCCTTTAAAACTAGACTTTCTTTTTCATTTTTATCTTCTAAAGTATATTCATTTAATCCATCAATTACTCTTATATAATCTTTTTTTATTTCGTGGATATTTTTAGCTATTTCTAAACTCAATTCACTTTTTTTATCATCTTTTAGCATTTTATGTAATTTAAATGAATCATTCATGACATTTTCAATTTCTGAAATATTTTTTTCCATAAAATAAATCTCACTTTTAAAATACGACTGCATTAATAAAAGCTTCCTATATTTCTTTTCATGTTCTTCTTTTTTTAAAAAAGATTTATATTTATAATAAAAAAATATAATCAATAAAACAATTGTGACTCTTATTAAAGCTATTACAAAAACTAAATTTAATACTTCCGAAAATGGTGAATTACTAACAATAGATCTAACTAATAATTCAAAAGTATTTGAAACTACATCAGCAAAAAATACAATTAATAAAAAATATGTAATATTATCTTTGCTAAATTTTTTAAAAAAGTAAAAAACTAATCCGAATACTAAATAAAAAACAATATCTGGACTTACATTTTCAATAGTTTTAGCTAAATTATTTCCTTTTAATAAATAAAAAATACCTCTCATAAAAGGAGAAACAATAGCAGTTAAAAATATTGTTTTATGATAATTTAATTTAAAAAGATACATTAAAACTACCATTAAAATAACTGCTAAAGTTATAATAAAACCAGGCATTTTATAACTCAAATGAATTTGAGAACCTAAGCCTACTAAAATGGCTGTAATTAACATTAACCTATTTTTATTCATAAATTGCCTTTCAAATTTATTCACTAATTATCTTTTGGTATATATCAGGGTCTGTATCTCCTTCAGTACTTATAACTAATACATTTGATTTAAAATTTAAATTTAAATCATCTTTTAAGTTATTATATTTATCTGGATTATCTAAAAGAATTTCTTTTAAAATTCCTATACCTACAGCTCCAGATTCTCCAGAAATAATTTTTTTGTCGTCACTAGTAGGATTAGCTAAAGTTTTCATCCCTTCTTTAGTAAGTTCATCAGATACTGACATATATACATCTGAAAAGTCTTTTAAAATATCCCACGCTATAATATTTGGTTCTCCACAAGCAAGCCCGGCCATTAATGTATCTAAATCTCCTTTAACAATACTTCTTTCTTTCTCTTTAGCAGATTTATAAATACAATCAGCAGCATCAGGCTCAACTATTATAATCTTAGGAGTATTTTTTAAATAATTTTTAACTATATATCCTACCATAGCACTTGCAAAAGAGCCTACTCCAGCTTGTAAAAATATATGTGTTATTTTTTCTTTTTCAATCTGGTCTAGTATTTCTTGCATAATAGTTGTATATCCTTGAATTATCCATAAAGGAATTTCTTCATAACCTTCCCAAGCAGTATCTTGAATAACTACTCCATTATGAGAAGATGCATATTTTTTTGCTAAACAAACAGTTTGGTCATAATTATAATCCGTTATTTCACCGTAAGCGCCTTCATCTTTAATTGCATTTAATCTGTTTTCAGATGAACCTTTAGGTAAAAAAATAAAAGATTCAAAGCCTAATTTATTACATGCCCAAGCTACTGCTTTACCGTGATTACCATCAGTTGCTGTTACAAAAATTATATCTTTTAATTTTCCTTTGTTTTTTAAAGATTTTAAAGTTTTAAAATTAGTATCTTTAGGATCTAAATTTAACTCTTTACATATATATTTAAAGATAGCATAAGTAGCTCCTAAAGCCTTAAAAGCTTTTAATCCAAATCTTTTAGATTCATCTTTAACATATAAATTATTTATATTTAACTTTTTTGATAAATTATCTAATCTATACAAAGGTGTAGGTTTATAACCAGGTATAGATTTATGAAAATTTTTAACTATACTTAACTTTTCATCAGTGAAATTTTTAAGATACTTATTATTATTTCCTTTATTTTCATTTAATATCCATTGAATATAAGAATTCATTAAAGCTCCTTTTTTCTCTACACTAAATTTCACTTAAATTTTATCATAATTAATTAGCATATTAAATATATATTTGAATTAATATTATTAGAAGTTTAAATTTATAAATTCTGGGTATAATAGATAATTAGAAAGATTGGTGATTTTATGAATTCAAATAATGAAAATAAGTATATCAAAAGTGATATATATTATTCAAGAACTTATAAACACTTAGTTAAAAATCTTAAAGTTACTTTAGCTTCTATTATTTTTTTTACTATTCCATTAATATATCTATTATTAAAAAATTATACTAGATTTACAAAATACTTTTCATCTAATTTAATCGATTTATTAAACAAAACATCCTTAAATTTTGAACTAACATTATCTAAAGCAGATTATATTCCTTATTTTGGGAAAGTATATTTTATTAATTCCGAAAGTTTTTTCCCAAATAAATCGTTTATTTTTATTAATTTAATTATAAGTATTTTATTAATAATATTTTTTTTCAAGCTAAACGAAAAATTTAAACCTATCAGTATTTATAGTATATATATCCTTTTAATTCACACTTTGAATAGTTTGTTATTTTTAATATTCCCTGATTTATTTAATACAACTATCACTGACTTCTCTAGACTATTAATCCAACAACAAATAAGTATTTTACTAATATTCTTTCTCTTATCAAACATTTTAATTGGAACCTATTTTAAAAATATAAAAGCATCTATTTTAATGATATTTAGTTTAATAATTTATTCGCTTATTTTTAGTTTTTTTAGATACGGTTTATTTTTAATTATATTATATAAATTTTCTTATTTATATATGGCAATATTATTTTTTGCCTTTGGACCTTTTATAGATTTTATTTACTTTATTTGGATCTATAGCATATATATGGCACATCTAAGTAAATTTTTTAACAAAGATAGAAAGGATCAGGTGTGGGAATGGACTTAGTTTTAATTTTAAAGGCTTATATAATATTTTCTATTATTGTAATTTTTTTATATACTATAAGACATTTAATTTTTACTTATAATCGTTTATACGGCAGACAAAAAATATATTATAACGATTTAATCGATTCTGATTTTCCTGACATTAGTGTATTAATCCCTATGTTTAATGAAGAAAATGTTGCATCAGATATTTTAGATAATTTACTTAAATGTAAATATAATAGAGCAAAAATCGAAATAATCCCTATAGATGATTTTTCAACAGATAATACTAAAGAAATTTTAGAAAAATATGAAAAAAAATATTCTATAATTAAACCACTTTATAGAACTTCTAAAAAAGATCGAGGTAAACCTAAAGCTTTAAATGAAGCTATGGAAAAAGCTAGTGGTGAAATAATAATTGTTTTTGATGCAGATTATAAACCAACTAAAAAAATGTTACAAAGATTGGCTATAGCTTTTAAAAATCCATCTATTGGAGCAGTAATGGGAAGAGTTATTCCAGATAACTCAAATACTAATTTATTAACTAAACTTATTGATCTAGAAAGAACTGGAGGCTATCAAGTTGATCAACAAGCAAGATATAACTTAAAGCTTATGCCACAATACGGTGGTACAGTCGGCGGTTATAGAAAAAATCTGATTATAGATTCTGGAGGATTTAACCCTAAAATTTTAGCCGAAGATACAGAAATCACTTTTAGATTATATACCCAAGGTTATAAAGTAATATATGCTAATGATGCAGAATGTTATGAGCAATCTCCTGAAACATGGAAGTCAAGAGGAATACAAGTTTCGAGATGGTCTAGAGGACACAATAATATTATGTTTAGATATTTTTTAAAAGTTATATTTTCTAAATATATGTCTTTTTTAGAAAAATTAGATGGTATTTTTTTACTATGTATTTATTCAGTCCCTTTAATAATATCTTTAGCAATAACTAGTTCAATTTTACTTCTTTATTTTGGAGAAATGAGTATTTTTACAGGTTGGTGGCAATTGATTTTTATAGGCATATATTCTGGCTTTGGTAATTTTGCTCCTTTTTATGAAATAGCTAATGGCTTGATTATTGATGGAAGGACAAAGGAATTATTTTTACTTCCACTTTTAATTATAAATTTTTTCTTTTATATATTCTATATAAGTATTGGCTTTTTTAAATCTATTAAGGATTTAATTTTTTCTAAAAATATTCGTTGGCACAAGACTCAGCGTTTTAAACATTAAGGTAAGGTGATTTTATGATAATCTTTTTTATTTCTTTTATATTTTTCATTTTAATGTTAATCCCTTTTGCTTTTGCATATAAAAATTCATTAAAAGAATTTGCAACTTTAGATATAAATTTTGAAAATGTTAGAGATCCTAGATATTTTGCTAAATCTTTTAAAAATAAATTTGAAAATGGTTTGAATAATAACCTTGAAAATAATATTATAAAACTTTCTAAAAAAGAAAAATTAGCAATTTTATCTGAAAATATGAATTACAAAAAAAATTATTATGAATTAATATATATAGATTCAAATGATTTAATTGTTAATAAACCTAGTAATTTTTATAAAGAAATTTATAGCAATAATTCTATTTATTTCACTAAAGAGCATATTATCAGAGCAGCTTATAGTGAAAAATCTATTACTTTAAATCAAGACAGTCGTGTCATACGATGGTTAGATGCAAAAAATAAAGTAATAATTGGAAATAACTGTTTTTTAGGAACTAGTATATCAAGTGAAAACTTTTTAACTATTGGTAATAGTTGTATTTTTAAAAGATTATATGCTCCGAAAATAATTATCGGTAAAACAAATGATTACAAGTCTCCTTCTAACCTAAAAATTTCACCAATGATTTTTAAAAGTATTAAAAGAAATATAAAAATTATAAATGATCAAAATACAAAAGGTTACACATTCGAAAGCTCAATTATGACAAAACACAGTTTAACAATTTCTAGTAATATTATTATAAAAGGTAGTATAAAAACTGAAAAAGATCTAATAATTAAATCTAATGTGTTAATTCATGGAAATATATTTGCTGATGGCAATATAATCATTGGTAATAACTGCAAAATATTAGGTACAATCTTTAGTTATAACTCTATTACAATTAGAGATTTTGTACAAATTGGACAACAAGGTAAAATTAAATCTATTGTTGCTGAAGAAAATATTACTTTAGGATACAATTTTACAATGCATGGATTTATAAGTGCAAACAAAATTGGTAAAACAATATAAGATTTTCAGAAAGGATATTTATGAAAAAAAATTTGAGATATGAAATAAAATATATTATTTCATTAGAAAAATTTATTAAATTACAAAAAGTGATAAAAAGAATTTTTATCCCTGATCCAAATAATGAAGTTTATATAGTAAGATCTTTATATTTTGATTCATATACTAATAAAGATTTATACGATACCTTATCTGGTGTAAGTAAAAAAGGGAAATTAAGATTACGAATGTATAACTATAATAAATCAACTATTCAACTAGAGTATAAACAAAAAATCAAATCGCTAGTTTCAAAGAAAAAAATTAAATTAAATACTAAAGAAACAGAAAAGTTAATTAATAACAATTATAACTTTTTATTAAATAAAACAAAAACTTCAAAGTTAATATATTTTAAGTTAATAACAGAAGGTTATACCCCTAAAATATTAATTGATTATAAAAGGTATGCATATGTATATCCAAGTAATAATACTAGAATAACATTTGATTTAAATACTAAATCTTCATTAATTTATCAAAATTTTTTAAATAAAAAAATTAACTTGAATTCTACAAGTTTACAAAACAAATGTGTTTTGGAAGTTAAATTTAAAGATGAATTATTAACTTTTATAACAAATATATTATCTAATATTGATAAACAATCAATCTCTAATAGCAAATATAGAGATTCACGAATGGAAAATATATAAAAGGAGCAAATATGATTAATGAATATTTAAATTCTTTGTTTAATTTAGTTGAAAATGATTTTAAGTTGTTAATTATTAATAATATAGTCGCTATTATCTTAAGTTTATATATAATATTCATTTATAAAATTTCTTATAAAGGACAATCTTATAATAAAAATTTTAGTAGCTCAATTGCATTAATTACTATTATAACTTCTTTAGTAATGCATGTAATTAGTAACAATATAGCTCTCTCTTTAGGTATGGTCGGGGCATTATCTATTATACGTTTTAGAACAGCTATTAAGGATATAGCCGATGCTACATTTATATTTTGGGCTATAGCTATAGGTATTGCTTGTGCTGTTTCTCAATTTATGGCTGCTATAATTGGTTCTATTGCCGGCTCTATTATTTTACTATTAACTAATTCTATTAACTCTTCTAATAATTATCTAATTATTTTAAGAACTACTAAAGATTATAAAAACACTGCTGAAAATATTGTGAAAGATTATTTTTCTAATAATGCTCATTTAAAAGTTGATTCAATAAATGAAGAAACTGGAAACTTAATTTTTGAAGTAAATAACAAAATACTATCTAAAGCTAATAAAAAAAATAATCAAACAATTTTCGAAAGATTAGAAGGTCATAAAGAAATTTTATCTATAGAAAAGGTAGAAAATTCATTAGATATTAGTAGATGATAGGAGTTGTATATGAAAAATAAAATTAAACTTATAACTATAAGTATCCTTTTATTTTTTTTGATTTTAAGTATTTCTTATTTATCTGAATCTATTGACAATAACTCAAGTTCAAACAAAACTTTATTAAAAAATAATGAAAAAATTTTAATAGATAAATATCCTAATTTCAATTCTAAACTGCCATTAATAATAATAGAAACTGAAGAAAAAAATATTTCAATTAATAATCATAAAGAGACTTATATAAATAAATCTAGAGGTGTTTTAAAAGAAATTAATCAAAAAAATAATAATCTAAAAAGAAATTATAATTCTATTTCTTATACAACTATAAAATTAAGAGGAAATTCCTCATTATTTTATGATAAAAAACAATATAAACTAGAAATTTTTAAGACAAAGGAATATAAGGATAAGCTATCTGTCCCTTTATTAGATCTTAAAAAAGAAATAGATTGGGTACTACATGGTCCTTTTTTAGATAAATCTTTTATCAGAAATCACTTAGTTTATCAAATAAGTCAAAATTTATTTGATTATGTACCTAATTCTAAATTATGTGAAGTTTTTATAAATAACGATTATAAAGGAATTTATGTTTTAATTGAAAGTATTAAAGAAGGTGATAATAGAATCGATCTATATGACTTTTCATTATTAAATGGAAATACTCCTTATATTTTACAAAGAGAACTTAAAGGTAGTGAATTAAATGAAATAGATACTTATGGAACAAAAAATGGATATACTTCTCATCAGTTAAGTATCAGATACCCTACTTCAGATGACTTATTAAATAAGCAAAGAAAATGGATTTTAAATGATATTAATAAATTTGAAAAAGCTCTTTACTCAAAACAATTTAAAAATCCAGTTTTAGGATATAAAAAATATATTGACATTGATTCATTTATTAATTATTTTATAATTAATGAATTTAGTATGAATATAGATGCTTGTTGTTTTTCTACTTATATTTATAAAGATTTAAATGGAAAACTAAAATTAACATTGTGGGATTATAATAATGCCTTTAATAATTTTGTTAAACCTTTAGATTATAATAAATTTTATATGATTAATAAAAACTGGTATAACAGACTTCTACAAGATGAATATTTTACAGATAAACTTATTGATAGATATTATAAATTAAGAAAAACCACTTTAAGTGAAAAAAATCTATATAAATTAATTGATAAATATCATAATCAATTAAAAAACGCCGCTATAAGAAATAATGATAAATGGAACAAAACATTAAAAGTTGACCCTCAACCTAATGTTATAAGAAATCCTAAAAATTTCGATCAAGCAATTAATTCATTAAAGACTTCAATTCATAAAAGAGGAAAATTTTTAGATAAAAATTTTAAAGATTTAAATAAATATATTGAAAATAAAGGAGACTAATGTGAAAGTTTATATAATATATTTAATTTTCCCATTGCTTTTTTCTTCAATACAACCTAATATAGATGAAAATATCAAAAGAATTGATAAAGACATATCTTTTTATAAAGAAGTTGTATTAAAAGAAAGTAATTGGCTTAGTAATTTAGTTTTATCTAATGGAGCTATCATACTTAGGCCTTCAAATGAAATGAATATTATTCCATATTTTTCAAATTTTGCAGCTATTGCTTTAATTGAGACTAATGATAGAAAAAATATTTCTCAAGCTAAAAAATATATAATTTGGTATGTTAATCATTTAAATAGTGAAGATAAAGATTATAATAATATTGCTGGTAGTATTTATGATTATAAAATTATTAAAAAAAACAATAAACTAATAGAAACAAGTCAATTTTCATACGACTCAATTGATTCATACGCAGCTTCCTTTTTTATTTTATTAAATAAATATTTTGAAAAAACAAATGATAAAAGTTTTATTTTAAAAAACGATCTCGAAATTAAGCTTATAGAAAATGCTTTGTTAAAATCCATTAAATCAAATGGATTATCGATGGCTAAACCCGATTACCCAGTTTATTATTTAATGGATAATTGTGAAGTATACAAAGGACTAAAAAGTCTAGAAAAGCTTTATTTAAATCTATATTTAAAAGATAATTTTTTATTGAATTTGCCTGATTATTTAAAAATAATATATTTAAAAAGTCAAATAAAAAATAATATATTAGATATGTTTTGGTCAAATAAATACAATGGTTTTTTTTACGCTTATAATAAAGATTCAATAAACTTTGAAAGATTTTATCCAGATGGAGTAGCTCAATTATACCCTGTTATCTTTGAAGTTTTATCTCCAAATAGTTTAAAAGCTAAAAAAATATATAATAGATTTAATCAAACTTTTGAGTGGGAAACATTCCGATTTTTAAACAAAGAAAATTATTATTGGGGAATATTTGCTTACACATCTATTATTTTTGATGATTATGAAAAAAATAAAATTTATCTTAAAAACTATTTAAAAATAACAAATACTACTTATGATTTTCCTGCTATTAACTTTGATTCAAGTTGGGTAGTAAGATCAAGTATATTAGCTATTGAAAAGTTAAAGTTTAAAAAAAAGGTTTTAAACTTTTTTAACTATTACTTAAAAAACTAATAATATATTTCATTTTTTTAATATCTTTGATTATTTAGCATTTTTTTGCTAAACTTAATTCAAAGGAGAAAATATGAAATTTAAACAAAAAAGAAAACTTATTTTAAATGGAAAATTAACTAAAACAATTTTAACTGTTTCACTTCCTATTATGTTAAACAATTTAATTCAAACACTTTTTAATTTAACCGATACATGGTTTATAGGAAGACTACCAGGAAATAAAATTGCATCTATTGCCTTTGTATGGCCTATAATCTTTTTTTTAATGGCTGTTGGTATTGGTGTATCTATGGCAGGAACTGGACTTATAAGCCAATATCTTGGCTCAAATCAAATAAAAAAAGGTAAAAAAATATCTGGACAAATTATTTTATTTGCTTTTTCATTTTCTACAATTTTTGGTATAATAGGCTCTTTATTAAGTCACACTATCTTATCTCAATTTATTTCAGGTGATTTATTAAAATATGCTAATCAATATTTAGAAATTATGTTTTTAGGTATGCCTTCATTATTTTTAATGTTTGCTTATCGATCTATTAAAAGAGGAGAAGGCGATACTTATACTCCTATGAAAATAACAGCTTTTGCTGTAGTTACTAATATAATTTTAGATCCTATTTTTATGTTTTCACTAAATCTTGGAGTTAAAGGTGCTGCCTACGCTACAGTTTTATCTCGACTCACATGGGGCATATATGCTTTACATACCTTATTTCAAGATACAAACGAGCTTAAACTATCACTTAAAGATTTAAAGTTTAATAAAAGTTTAATGACAGAACTTATAAAAGTCGGTATTCCTGCATCTATTGGTCAATCTAGTGCTGCAATTGGTTTTTTAGTTTTAAATAACTTTATAGTATCTTTTGGACAAACTACCCTAACAGCTTTTACTTTAGGAAATAGAATTTCTTCTTTGATTATGATGCCTGCTATGGGGATAGGAAATGCTATTGCTCCAATAGTTGGACAAAACTTAGGAGCAGACCAAATTCAAAGAGCTAGAGAAAGCATTAAAAAAAGCGTCTCATTAACTACACTTTTTCTTGTATTAGGAGGAGGTATTTTACTTTATTTTTCAGAAGGAATCTTAAAACTTTTTACTAAAGATTTAGAAATACTTAGACAAGGACTTCCATATTTAAGGTTAATTACTTTATCTTTACCATTAATGGGATATTTCCAAATTTTAAATGGGATTTTCCAAGGATCTGGTCATACTAAATCAGCAATGTTTTTAATGGCTGGAAGACTTTGGGGTCTTAGAATACCACTTATTATTATATTTAAAAACTTTACTAATCTAGGTTCTTATGGAATATGGTATTCAATGATATTAAGTAATTTTTTAATAGTATTTATTGGCTTCTTAATATATAAAACTGGCAAGTGGGAAAATAAAATTATTAAATCTAAAGTTTAACCAAATAATGCATATATCAAATAAAATGCAAATAAAGTAATCCCAGAAATTAAAGAGATAGGTAAAAGCATTTCTCTTAAAAAGAAATTGATTTTTTTATTAAATTCATTTTTATCAAAAACTCTAAACTCTTTTAATTTCTCTTTTGCTAAATTATAAGCTTCTTTAGATTCACTTTTTTGATGATATTTATCCCTTTTTTCCTCTATACTTTCATATCTTATTTTTCTTTTTAAATAATCCATAAATAATTTTATTTTTTTCTCAAATTCAAAATCATCTTCAAATTCATCTAATACATATCCATCTTTATAATATAAATATACATATTCTTTTGGATCTTCTTTTATAATTTTCAATTCATAAAATTTTGAAGGATAATATTTAAAATCCTTTCTTGATTCTAATAAGTTTATAAATACTAAATTTGATTTTAATTTTAAAAAATCTAATATAATTACATCTGATTGAAAATATATTTCTGATTTTTGGTTAAATTTAATATTTTCAACAATATAAGTCCACTCGCTACCTAAAATTTCCCTAAGCTTAACTTCGTCTTGTATTACTTTAGGTTCTTCAGTTTCTTTACCATTTTTTTTATAATTATATTTAAGTTGAACTGTATATATTTTTAATTCTTCTTTTATTGCTTTTATAACTTCATCTCTTTTTTCCTCTAAATATATTGTTTCATCATCTAAAAGTTTTAAAAAAAGATTTACTTGTCTAATAGGATTCATAAGTTGCTGTGGGTAAGTTAATTCATAATTATATTTCTTTTCTGATTTTAAATAATAACTAACATCCGTTACAAATAAACCATCTGTTTTATATTTTTCTTTTAATTTATGATTAGCTAAAACTTTTCCCTTTTTTTTAAGTAAATTTGTATATTCAATATCAGTGATTAATTTTGTAAAATCTAAATGTATCTTCCCTTTAGAATAATAAACTGACTCAACACCAGATTTAGCTAATCTAACAAGTCGCATATATACATTTTTTTCAAAATCTTTTACAAAATCTAAATTTACTTCTTTTAAAACAAGATTATTATATAATTGACCTTTTTTACTATATTTTTTTATTAAATCTTTATTTGTAGGGGCATTAAATTTTAATATAACTTTCTGCATACTTTCACCTCTTATATGCATTATACAATATTTTTAATCTAAAAAAAATAAAAACTTTGACTTTTAAAGTTGTTATTGTAGTTTTTAAAAAATATTGATATACTTTAATTAAATATAAAATATATATCAAAATATAAAGTAGGTGTATTTATGTCAAAGAAAAATATTTCATTAGGTAAAGACAATTTCAAAGAATTAATTGAAGATAATAATTATTATGTAGACAAAACACTTTTTATTAAAAAATTAATAGATCTAGATGCTAAAGTAACATTAATTACTAGACCAAGAAGATTTGGTAAAACTTTGAATATGTCTATGCTTAAATATTTTTTTGAAAAAACTGGTCAAAATCATAAGTATCTATTTAATAATTTGAAAATCTCCAAATCTGAAAATGCTAAATATTTAAAAGAACAAGGAAAATATCCTGTTATATATTTGACTTTGAAAAATGCTAAAAAAAGAACTTGGAAAGAAACATTGAAAAAACTTAAAAATACTATAAGTAACGAATACAAACGACATAAATATTTATTAAATTCAAATTGTCTTTCAAAATTAGAAAAAGAAGAATATAATAATATTATATCTAAAAAAATTGAAGACTTGGATTATACTAATGTTTTATATAATCTTTCTAATTATTTAAAACGTTATTTTAATGAAAAAGTTATTATTTTAATAGATGAATACGACACTCCAATACAATCTGGATATTTAAATGGTTATTATGAAGAAATACTCGATTTTATGAAAAGTTTTTTAATCGAAGGTTTTAAAGATAATCAAGCTTTAAAACGAGGAGTTTTAACTGGAATAATGAAAGTAGCTAAAGAAAGTATTTTTAGTGACTTTAACAATCCTGTAATATCTACTGTTTTATCACATACATTCAAGACTGATTTTGGATTTACTCAAAAAGAAGTAACAAAAATTTTAAAGGATTTTAACTTAGAAAATAAATTAGACAATTTAAAAAAATGGTATAACGGTTATTTATTTGGAGATAAGGTGATTTATAACCCTTGGAGTATTTTAAATTATGCCTTAGTACCAAAGCAAGGTTTTAAACCTTATTGGTTAAATACAAGTGAAAATGCTATCGTTAAAGAAGTTTTAAGATTAAATCAATCTGAGGGTAAAAAAGTAATAGAAAAATTATTAGAAGGAAAAAAGGTAAGCAAAAACCTTTCAGAAAATATTATTTATCAAAATATAAAAAAAGATTATAATAGTGCCTGGAGTTTTCTGCTTCATAGTGGTTATTTAAAAGCAACTAATATGAGAAGAGAATATAGAGAACGAATCTTTGATATTTCTATTCCTAATGAAGAAGTATCAGAAATGTATATGAATCTATTAAAAAATTATTTCGAAGATGATATAAAATTATCTCTAGAAATTGAAACTTTAATAAATTCTCTTTTAGATAAAAAATTAAATAAATTTTCTAGAATTTTAAAAAATATATATTTATCTCATGTAAGTTATTATGACTTATCTCAGCTAAAGAATTTTGATGAAATTCAGGAAGTTCAACAAGATAATAGATTCGAAAATTTTCATCATGGTTTTATTTTAGGACTTTTAATGTATGGTATAAAGTATTATGAAATTTATTCAAATAGAGAATATGGTAATGGTAGACCAGATATTGTATTAGTTCCTAAGAAAAAAAACAAACCAGGATATATATTTGAATTTAAATGGAGTAGTACTCAAAGTAAAATAAATCTAGAAAAATTAGTTGAAAAAGGTAAATCACAAATAAAAGAAAAAAACTATATTCAAGGAGTAAAAAAACTTCATGATGTTAATAAAATCCTTAATATAGCTGTAGGCTTCAAAGGTAAAAATTTAAAAATTGATATTTTTGAATAATTTTAAG
>JBNJDJ010000016.1:0-35935 GCA_051744845.1 Bacillota bacterium | reverse complement strand
TATAATATAAAAAAAATAAAATCAATAAAGATATTGACTTTTAAAATTTCTCATTATATAATGATAAAGTATTTTAAGAAAAAGAGCACCCATAAATGGGTGCCCTGCTATAAATTTTATCTGGCAGGTGCCCATTAGGGCACCTGTCTCTTATTTTTTATAAAAATGAAAGGAGAGATATGAAAGAAACGAAGTATATCTTTGTTACAGGCGGTGTAGTATCTTCACTAGGGAAAGGAATAACAGCTGCATCTTTAGGAAGATTATTAAAAGATAGAGGTTTAGAAGTTGCAGTGCAAAAATTTGATCCTTACATAAATAAAGATCCAGGAACAATGAGTCCATATCAACACGGAGAAGTTTTTGTAACAGAAGATGGAGCTGAAACAGATTTAGATTTAGGCCATTATGAAAGATTTATTGATATTAATTTAAACCAAAATGCAAATGTTACAACAGGTAAAGTTTATTCATCGGTTATTTCAAAAGAAAGAAGAGGAGAATACTTAGGGGCAACAGTTCAAGTTATTCCTCATATAACAAACGAAATTAAAAATCGTGCTTATATGTTAGCAGATGAATTAAATCCAGACATTGTAATAACTGAAATAGGTGGAACAGTTGGAGATATTGAAAGTCAACCTTTTTTAGAAGCAATTCGTCAAATGAAACATGATGTTGGAAAAGAAAATATAATGTATTTACATGTTACATTAATTCCGTATTTAAAAAAGGCTGGTGAATTAAAAACTAAACCTACTCAGCATAGTGTTAAAACTTTAAGAGAAATTGGTATTCAGCCGGATATTATTCTTTGTAGAACTGAAAGAGATATTAATCAAGAAATAAAAGATAAGATAGGGCTTTTTTGTAATATTGAACCAGAGAATGTTATTCAAAATAAAGATGCAGACAGTATTTATGAAGTTCCTTTAGTTCTAAAAGAAGAAGGTTTAGATGAAAAAGTATGTAATATTTTAAATTTAGACTGTAAAGAAATTGATTTATCTGATTGGAAATCAGTAGTTAAAAAAGAAAAGAATTTAAAAGAAGAGATAAATATTGCTTTAGTAGGTAAATATGTTGAACTGCAAGATGCATATTTATCAGTGGCTGAAAGTTTAAAGCACGCTGGATTATCAAATGAAGTAGAAGTTAATATCGATTGGATACAATCTGAAGAAATAAATGCTCAAAATGTTGATAAAAGATTAAATAATGCTCATGGAGTTTTAATTCCAGGAGGTTTTGGAGATAGAGGAATTGAAGGTAAAATTACTGCTATAAAATATGCTAGAGAAAATAAAGTTCCGTTTTTTGGAATTTGTTTAGGATTACAAATGGCTGTTGTTGAGTATGCAAGAAATGTTTTAGATCTTAATGGGGCTCATTCAGCTGAATTAGATGGAAATACAGACTATCCAGTAATTGATTTAATGCCAGAACAAAAGGATATTACTGATAAAGGTGGAACAATGAGATTAGGTGTATATCCTTGTAAAGTTAAAAAAGGGACTAAAGCTTATGAAGCATATAATGAAGAATTGATATATGAAAGACATCGTCATAGATATGAATTTAATAATCATTATAGACAAGATTTATTAGATGCAGGTTTAATTATAAGTGGTCTTTCACCAGATGATAGATTAGTAGAAATGGTAGAGATTAAAGACCATCCTTGGTTTCTTGCAGGACAATTTCATCCTGAGTTTAAATCAAGACCTACTAGACCTCATCCTTTATTTAAAGAGTTTGTTAAAGCTAGTAAAAAACAAAAGAATAAATAAGCAATTTTAATTAAGTCCCTGATACATATATTTATATGTAATTGGGGATTTTTTAATTATTAGTATATTTTTTGTTAATACATTTAAAAATATGATATTATTAAAAAATAGAGAGGTGGTTTTTTGAAAAATAAAAAAATTGAACAAACCCTTAAAGAAGTTTCAGAAATTGAAAAAAAAGTAAAGAGTAAAAAAGAAGAAAAAAATCAATTATATGAAGATTATCAAAAAGAAATTAAAAAGAAAAAAAGAGAAATCGAAAGAAAATATTTAAAAAAGGCAAGAGAAAAATCTAAAGCTAGAAAAAAGGAAATTCAACAAGAAACAAACAATAAAAAAGAGAAGTTAGATAAGAAGACAAATAAAAAGATTAAAAAATTAAATTTTTTATTAGAAAATAATATTGATAAGATAACAGGTGAAATTTTTAATAAAATATTTAAAGAGGTGGATGATGAATAGTATTACAAAATTTGCTGCTTTAAATACTAAGATACGAGTTTTAAGTAGGAATATTTTATCAGATGATGATTATAAAAAAATAATAAAGAAAAAAAATGTTAATAGAGTCTTAGATTATTTAAAAAATAATACAAAATATAATTTTGATTTTGGTGAGGAATATAGTCTAGATAAAGTAGAGATATGTTTTCAAAAAAACTTAATAGATCAATATTCTAAGATAATGGTTTTTTTACCAATTAGATATAAAAAAATATTTAAAGCTCTTTTAGTTAGATATGAAATTGAAAATATTAAAAAAAGGATACGTTTAATAGATAATGGAGAAAAAAATACTTTTGAAAATAAAATAAATTCAAAATATTTTATGATAAATATCGATACTGACAAAAACTTCTATAAATTGTCTAAATTTATTGAAACTTTAAAAAATACTCCCTATTATAGAATTTTAAAAAATCACTTAAATCAACAAAATAGATTATTTTATATGGAAATGAGTCTAGATATATATTATTTTAATAATTTAGAGAAAGAAATAAAAAAAGTATTAAAGAGAAACAAAAAAAATACTATTTTAGAAATTTTAGGAAAAAATAGTGATCTTTTAAATATACAATGGATTTATAGAGCTTTGAAATATTATAATTTAAATTCTGAAGAATTAATGAATTATGTTTTATTAACAGGTTACCATTTTAAATATGATAAATTAAAATCTTTATGTTATGCTAAAAGTGTCAATGAGTTTATAAAAAGAGTTAAAAATAGTGAATATCATTTTTTATTTGATAAAGATGAAGATTTTGAATTAGCAATGGAAAAAAATGTAGAAAAATATATATATTATTTATTTAAAAAATTAAATCAATCTAATGATATGGATTTTAATAAAGCCATATATTATTTGCATCAAGTAGAATATGAAATGAGAGATTTATTTACTATTTTAGAATCGAAAAAATATAATTTAGAAAAAGAAAAAATAAAAGAGTTATTAGTACGAGAATTTTAGAAAGGAGGGTATATGTCTGTAGAAAAAATGTATCTATTAAATATGGTTGGAGAAAGAGAAAAATTTTATGATGTTATGCAACAAATGATTCTTTCTAAAAGTGTTCAATTTATTGATGCATATAGACAAATTGATCAAAGTGATTTTAGATTATCTATGGAAGAAGAAAATATTGACGAAATAATTAATTTGTCTAAAGTTCATAAATCAAATTTTGAATCAGATTTAGTTGAAATAGAAAATATGATAGAAAATATAATTTCAACTATAGGTTTCAAAATAAATATAAAGGAAAAGTATCTTAGGTCTTCTTTCGATCCTACAAAATTAATGGAATCTATTGAAAAAATTTATAAAATTTTTAATAAGAAAAATAAAAAAATAAATAATTTAGAAAATGAATTACAAGATTTAGAGAAGATGATGAATATAAAAGCATTAAAGGGAATTGATTTTAATTTTCAAGACTTTATTAATATGGAGAATTTTAATATAAAATTTGGGAGATTATCTTTAAATAATAGAAAACGGTTAAGTATGAATTATGAGAATGTTACAGCTGCTGTAATGCATTTAGATACAAAGTTTGCTGATGATTTATATCTTGTAGCTTATCCTGAAAAATTAAAAGAAGAAACTAATAGGATTTTAAGATCAGTATATTTTGATGAAATTAATATTGATGAAAAATATTTAGATACTCCTTTGAAAATGATAGAGAAAATAAAAAGAAGAAAAAATGAAGTTAATGAAAAGTTATCAAAAGAAAAAAAAGAAGTAAATAATTTAAAAGAAGAATATAAAGAAAAAATCCAAAAAAATTATGCTCAATTTAAAATTTATAAAAAAATAATAAATTTAAGTGATAAAATTGCCTTTACCGAAAATTTTTTTTATTTATCAGCTTGGGTACCAAAATCTAAATCAAAAAAATTAGAAAAGACTATTTTTGAATCTACTAATGCTATAGTAGACTATAAAAAAGAAAGTGAAAAAATGGAACCACCTACTAAACTAAAAAATAATTGGTTTTTTAAACCATTTGAATCTTTAGTAAATATGTATGGAGTGCCTAATTATAACGAGATTGACCCTACTGCTTTTTTTACTATAATATATACATTTTTGTTTGGTGCTATGTTTGGAGATGTAGGACAAGGATTAGTATTTTTTGCAGTTGGACAGTTTCTTAGATCAAAGGATGATTATAAAGTATTTAGTGGCATTTTAAGTAGAATTGGTATATCCTCAATGGTATTTGGTACAATTTACGATTCGTTTTTTGGATATGAGAATATTATAAGTGAATTTATACCATTTAATATCTATATTCATCCTTTAGAAAATATTAATACTATGTTAATTTCAGCAATAATCTTTGGAATATTTCTAATATTTATCAGTTTTGGTTATTCAATTTATAATAAATTAAAAATTAAGGATATAGAAGAGGGAATATTTGGGAGAAATGGTATTGTAGGTTTAATTTTATATTCTTCGGTTTTAGTGGTTATTTTAAATATGATTTCTACAAAAATAGATATAGATATTAAAATTTTTCAATTTCTAATATTTATATCAATTGCATTATTGTTTTTTAAAGAACCTATTGTTAATAAAATTGAAGGTAAAAATAGATTATATAAGGAAAGTGCTTCTGAATATTATGTTGAAAGTGGATTTGATTTAATAGAAACATTTTTATCAATATTTTCTAATACGCTAAGTTTTATAAGAATAGGAGCTTTTGCTTTAAATCACGTTGGTCTATTTATTGCTTTTCATACCATAGCCGATCTTATTGGAACTAGAATCGGAGATGTTTCAATGTTTATTTTAGGTAATATAATAATTATTTTATTAGAAGGTTTAATTGTTTTTATACAAGGATTAAGACTTATGTATTATGAAGTTTTTAGTAAATATTATAAAGGCGATGGTTATAAATTTATACCATCATATATAGAAATGGAGGAATAATGGAATATATATTACTATCAGTTGTTTTTATAGTTTTAGCGACAATATTAACAGGTGTATATTTTGAACTTAAGAATAAAAAAGGAAATAAAGAAAAATTAAAAAAATTAATTAGGATTAATTTAGCAATATTCATTCCTATAATTGTTATAGGCTTATTAGTTATAATTCCTAAGACAGTTTTAGCTGCTAGCGAAGCAGGTAGTCAAGTAAACGGATTAGGTTTAATGGCAGTTGCTATTTCTACAGGTTTAGCTACTATAGGTGCTGGATATGCAGTAGGTGCAGTAGGTTCGTCAGCTCTTGGTGCAATTAGTGAAGATCCAGATATATTAGGTAAAACATTAATCTATGTTGGATTAGCTGAAGGAATTGCAATTTATGGACTAATTATTTCAATATTAATTTTAGGAAGGTTATAATAAATGAAATCAATTGTTTTGACTGATAGTAAAGAAACTATTATTGGTCTAAGGTTAGCAGGTATTAAAGGAGAGTTAATTGATGACTCTGATAAATTATTAGATTTAATAGATAATTTAATTCAAGATGAAAATATAGGGATCATTTTAATTACTCAAAATTTGTTTAATAAATATAATGAAAAAATCATGGACAAAAAATTAAGTTCTAGTGAAACTTTGATTATGGAGATTCCAGGTTTTGATGAAGATATAAAAACAGGAAAATTAACAGATTATATTTCAGAATCTATTGGGATGGATCTTGATTAAAAAGCAGTAATTTCGAAATTATAGTTGATTATAAAATTAGGAGGAAAAAATGATTACTGTTGAAGATAAGATTAAATTATTTAATAAAATGGTTTTTAAATCTGTACAACAAAATTTAGATGATTATAAAAAAGAATTAGAAGATAAAAAAGAATTAGAAATAAAAGAAATTAAGAAACAAGCTCAAAAAAAGGCAGATAATTATTTAGAAAAATTTGTAAATAAAGCTTTGAAAGAAAAAGAAAAAACACTCATAGATGTTAAGAAAAAAAATAAAGAGAAATTACTTTCTTTAAAAAATGAATTAATTCAAAAAGTTTATGATTCAATATTAAAAAAAGCTGGAAATTTTGTTTATTCAGAAAGTTATATAAATTATTATAAAAAAATACTTACTTCGTTAGAAGATGAAATTACTGATTTTAAAAAACTTAATATTTATATGATACCAAAAGATTATAAAAATAATAATTTAAAAAAGGAAATTAACGAAATATTTAATAAAGATGTTGAATTTGAAAAAACAGATAATAAAATAATTGGTGGCTTTGTTATATACAATAAAAAAATGGATATAAAAATAGATATTACATTAAAATCTATTATAAAAAATAATAAAGATTTTATAGGTAATCAAGTATATAAGTTATTAAATCAATATGGTGATTTTAATGAGTAATAAATCTAAAGTTATTATGATAAATGGTCCAGTTGTAAAAGCAAATAATATGTCTAAGTGCAAAATGAGAGAAATGGTAACAGTTGGTAAAAATGAGTTAATTGGAGAAATTATTTCAATTAATGAAGGTATAGGTACAATTCAGGTTTATGAAAAAACTGAAGGATTAAGTGTAGGTCAAATAGTTAAAAGAACATATGAACCTTTAAGTTTAAAATTAGGTCCAGGTTTAATTGGAAATATGTTTGATGGTATTCAAAGACCATTAAAAAAGATTAATGAAATATCTAAAAATTTTATAAAAGAAGGAATAGGATTATTATCAATTGATAAAGAAAAAAAATGGGATGTAAATTTAAAGGTTAAAGTAGGAGATATTTTAACTGAGGGAGATATATATGCTACTGTTAAAGAAACATCTTTAGTTGATCATAAATTGATGGTACCTCCTAAAATATCTGGAGAAGTAGTAAATGTTATAGAAGATGGGAAATATAATATTGAAAAAACTTTGGTAGAGATTAAAGATAAAAAAGGTAATATAGAAAAGTTAAAAATGTATCAAAAATGGCCAGTTAGAAAAATGAGACCAGTAAAAAAGAGATTAGCTTTAAAAGAACCTTTAATAACCGGGCAAAGAGTTTTAGATGTATTTTTTCCACTTGCTAAAGGTGGAACTGCTGCAATTCCTGGAGGATTTGGTACAGGAAAAACTTCAATGCAACACCAATTAGCAAAATGGTCAGATGCTGACATTATTGTATATGTAGGTTGTGGTGAAAGAGGAAATGAAATGACTAATGTATTAGATGAATTTCCTAAATTAGTTGATCCTAAAAGTAAAGAACCTATAATGAAAAGGACTATTTTAATTGCTAATACTTCAAATATGCCAGTAGCAGCTAGAGAAGCTTCGATTTATACAGGTATTACATTAGCTGAATATTATAGAGATATGGGATATGATATTGCTATAATGGCTGATTCTACTTCAAGATGGGCTGAAGCTTTAAGAGAAATTTCTGGAAGATTAGAAGAAATGCCTGCAGAAGGTGGGTATCCAGCATATTTACCTTCACGTTTAGCTCAGTTTTATGAACGAGCTGGATATTGTAAAACATTATCTGATAATGAAGATGAAGGATCTATTACAATAATAGGAGCAGTATCACCTGCTGGTGGTGATTTTTCAGAACCAGTTACACAAAATACAAAGAGATTTGTAAGTGCTTTTTTAGCTTTAGATAAAGAACTAGCTTATGCTAGACATTATCCAGCTATTAATTGGTTAGATAGTTATAGCGGATATATAAAAGACTTAACTAATTGGTATAATCAAAATATTAGTGAAGATTTAATTAAGCTTCGCGGCAAAGTAATGAATATATTACAAAAAGAAGATGAATTAAAGGATATTGTTCAATTAGTTGGTCAAGATGTTTTACCAGATGATCAACAATTGATTTTAGAAATTGCTAAGATTATAAAAATAGGATTTTTACAGCAAAATGCTTTTCATGAAGTAGATACTTTTGTTCCTCTACCTAAACAGCATTTAATGTTAGAATTGATTTATAATCTGTATCTAAGAGCAAAAGAAGCTATTGATTTAGAAATACCAATTTCTAAAGTTAAGAATGAAGAAATTTTTTCAAAAGTTTTAAAAATGAAATACGACATTCCAAATGATGATATTGTAGGAATTGGAAGATTAATGATAGAAATTAATGATTACTATGATAACCTTATACAAAAATATGAATAGGAGTAGATTATGGAAATAAAAAAAGAATATTTAAAAATTGATAAAATTGATGGACCACTCATTTTTGTTTCTGGAATCGAAAAAGCTTTTTATGGTGAAATTGTAGAAATAACTGTTAATAATGAGACTAGAACAGGAAAAGTAATAAGAATAGAAAATGATACTGTTGTTATTCAAGTTTTTGAAGGAACATCAGGTCTTTCAAATCATAATGCTTCTATATACTTTACTGGCAAAGCTTTTGAACTAAATTTAAATGAATCTATTTTAGGAAGGAAATTTAACGGCGTAGGAGATCCTATCGATGATGGTGGAGAAATTTATTCTGAAAAATCTTACAATATTAATGGAAGACCTATAAATCCAGTTGCAAGAGAATATCCTAAAAATTATATTCAAACAGGAATATCTTCTATTGATGTATTATCTACATTAATTCGTGGACAAAAGCTACCTATTTTTTCAACAAATGGTATAAAACATAATGAATTAGCAGATCAAATTGTACGTCAAGCTAATATATCTGAAAAAAAAGGACAAAAATTTGCAGTTGTTTTTGCAGCTATAGGTGTTAAATACGATGATGCATTATTTTTTCGAAATAGTTTTAGTCAGTCAGGTGCTAGTGAAAAAGTTGTTATGTATATAAACCTTGCTAATGATCCTATAGTAGAAAGATTATCTACTCCAAAATGTGCATTGACTGCTGCAGAATATTTAGCTTTTGAAAAGAATTATCATGTTTTAGTTGTTATGACAGATATTACTTCTTACTGTGAAGCTCTAAGAGAAATTTCATCTTCTAGAGAAGAAGTTCCAAGTAGAAAAGGATATCCAGGATACTTATATTCAGATTTGGCTTCTTTATATGAAAGAGCAGGTATGTTAAGAGATAGGGTAGGTTCTATTACATTAATTCCGATTTTAACAATGCCTAATAATGATATTAGTCACCCTATTCCAGATTTAACAGGTTATATTACCGAAGGACAGGTTGTATTATCTAAAGAGTTATCTAGACAAAATATTTATCCAGCGGTAGATATTTTACCTTCTCTTTCAAGATTAATGAAAGATGGTATAGGTGAAGGTTTTACAAGAAAAGATCATCCAGATTTATCAAATCAATTATTTGCAATTTATTCTAAAGTAAAAGAAATAAGAGAATTAGCACAAATTGTTGGAGAAAATGATTTAACAGAAATAGATCAAAAATATATGAAATTTGGAAATGAATTTGAAAAAAAATTTTTGAATCAATCAAATGATGAATTAAGAACAATTGAAGAGAGTTTAGATTTAGGATGGAAGTTGTTATCTATTTTACCTAAAAGTGAACTTAATAGATTGAGTCAAAAACTATTAGATAAGTATTATATTAAGTAGGTGATTTTTTGAAAAATAATATGATACCAACTAAAGCAAATTTAATGAAATGTAAAAAGAGAGCTGAATTTTCTAAAAAAGGCTACGATCTTTTAGATAAAAAAAGAAATATTTTAATGCAAGAAATGATGACTTTAGTTAAAAGGGCAGAAGAAATTCAAAAAAACATTAATAAGACTTTTAAAAAAGCTTATAAGTCTTTAAAATTAGCTAATGTAACAATGGGTATAAGTAATGTAGAAGATTTTTCAAAATCAATTAAATCAGAAAAAGATTATACTATTTTATTAAAAAGTGTAATGGGAGTTGAAATTCCTGAGATTAAATACGATAAAAAAGATATTGAACCTAATTATAGTTTTTTTAGAACTAATCCTAATTTTGATAAAGCTATCTTTGCTTTTGAAAAATTAAAATATATGATATATGAACTTTCAGAAGTTCAAACTACAGTTTATAAATTATCTATAGAAATAAAAAAGACTAGAAAACGAGCTAATGCATTAAAAAAGATTCAAATTCCTAAATATGATAAAATGTCAAAAGAGATAGAAGAAATTTTAGAAGAAAAAGAAAGAGAAAATTTCTTTAGATTAAAGAAAGTAAAAGATAAAAAAGTTAAAAAAAACTCCTTTTAATTTTAAGGAGTTTTTTAGATTAATATTTCATTATTATATTTAATAAATCTTTTGATTGATTTTTCACTTTAAATCTATCAAAATAGTTTTGATCATATATATCAAAATAAATAAAATCCGAAAACTCTTGTTTCTTTTTATATTTAAATTCTTCATATAAATTAGTTATAATCCATTTACCATTAATTTTCATTTCAGTTTGATAATGTAAATTTTTTTCATTGTCACGCAATTTTCTGATTCTAGTAGGTATATCTATACTTCTTAAAAGAGAAGTATATAATAGATTTAATTCTAAGTTTGTTCCTTCGGATTTATTAAAAGTTGTTAAACTATCATTTAGATTTTCTTTTTCTTTATTCTTTTCAATTAAATTAAAGTTTTGAACAACCCATTCATAAATAGATTCAGCTTGTTCATATTTAGTTTCATCATTTATAGAAATTAAGTTAGCTGCAGATTGTATTTCATTATTATCTGATAATATTAATTGATTAGATAAAAGATAAAGCATTTTTTTGTTTTCTAAATTTAATACGCTAAACTTCATAATGATACTAGAATTTTTATTATTTAAAGTTATAATAGATTTATTTTTTAAACTTTCATCTAAAGAGTCTAATGTTACTGTGACATTATGTTTACCAAGTCCAAAAGGAGTATATATTTTTTTGTTAAACTTATTATTTTTAATAGGAATAATATATTCTCTACTTCTATCATTTTTACTGACTGTTACAAAAATTCTTTCTATTTTATTTGACTCAATACTACCTTCGAAATGAAAATGGTTATTTATACTTTTATTAGCATATATGTCTGAGGTTAAATTAAACTTGTATTTAAAGAAATTTAAAAATTCAATATAATGTTCATTTTTTTCATTTATAGATAAAGTAGAAATTGATACTGAATTAATTATTTTTTCAATCAAAGATAATGCATCTTGATCTTCTATTTTTCCTTGATAAGAAAAATTAAATAAATATACTTTATTTTGATAAGTAAAAAAGTATAATACACTTTTAGAATTGTTCTCATTTTTTTCTATAAATATCTTTTTAAAATTAATATCATTTATAGAAACGTCTTTTTCTTCTAAAATAGAAATATCAGAAGAAAGTTTTTCTTTTGTATTTTCAATATGTTCTTTTAAAGATAAGTCATTTAAATAGTCTTTTGAGATATTTAATTGTAGTTTTCTTAAATCAAGATAATTATATTCATATTTATTATCAGATATTTTTTTCCAAGTACTTGGAAGAGAAAACTCAACTTGCTCATTTTCTATATAATATTTTTTAAAAAAAGTTTTTCCTAAAAGTGAATAAACATTATCTCTATATTTATTGTTTATTTTAATAATGTTTTTTTCTTTATCCCAATCAAAAGACATATCGAAAGTTTTAGCAACAAATTCAATAGGTACTAAAGTTCTTTGGTTATTTAAAATAGGTTTGTGTTTTAAATTTAATTTTTTTCCGTTTTTATAAACTTCTTTATTATCTATTTGTAGTTTTATAAACATATTGCCTTTATAAGCTAAAACTTGCTTAGTATCAGATATCCAATTAATATTTGCATCTAAAGATTCAAAGAATTGTCTCATAGGAACTAAAACAATATCATCTTTTATAATAGGTTTAGTTGCAAATTTAATTAACTCATCATTGTAATAAATTTCTAATTCAGAATCTTGTCCAAAAGAAAAACTCATAATAATTAAGATAAGAATACATATTAAAAATAATGTTTTTTTCATAAAAATCTCCTTAAATAATTGATATTTTTAAAAAAATAATATAACATAATAATATATAAGACTAAAAATAATTTCTATATATAAATATACCACAAAAATTTAATTTATAAACGAAAATTATAAAATGTAATTTAGTTGTAATCTAATGAAATATGGAGGAAATATGAGAAAAAGCGATCTGGAGAAAAAAACAGTAAAAAATTTAAGAATAATTGCTAAGAGTTTAAATATTAAAAATTATTCTAAACTAAAAAAAGATGAGTTAATTGATGTTATAATTAACGGAGAAAAACATAAGGTAGAAGAAATGCCTGATGAATTTATCGAAAGGCTAGATGATAAAGATAATGTAGGAAGAGAAGTAGAAGGTGTATTAGAAGTTATTAGAGATAAAGGATATGGTTTTTTAAGGTTTAGTAATTATTTATCTTCTTCAAAAGATGTATATGTATCTAAATCTCAAATAAGAAAATTTAGATTAAGAACCGGAGATAAAGTTAGAGGGGTAACTAGAAAACCTAAAGGAAACGAAAGATTTAATGCTTTATTATATGTTAAAGAAATAAATGGGATAGCTCCAGAAAAAGCTTCTAAAAGAACTAATTTCACTGATTTAACACCTACTTATCCAAATAAAAAATTTGTTTTAGAAGATAAAAAAAGTAAAATAGGTTTAAGAATGATTGATTTAATTGCTCCTATCGGAAAAGGTCAAAGAGCTATGATAGCCTCTCCTCCAAAAGCAGGAAAAACTACTCTTTTGCAAAATATTGCAACGCAAATTGAAAAAGAATACCCTGAGGTTGAAGTTATTGTATTATTAATAGACGAACGTCCAGAAGAAGTTACTGAAATGAAAAGAGCTATTAAAGGTGATGTTATTTATTCTACCTTTGATGAAGAACCTAGAAATCATATTAGAGTGGCAGAAATGGTTTCGCAAAGAGCAAAGGCATTAGTAGAACATGAAAAAGATGTAATAGTTTTACTAGATTCTATAACTCGTTTAACTAGAGCTTATAATTTGACAGTAAAATCTAGTGGTAAAACATTATCGGGAGGTTTAGATCCAGCTTCATTATATAAACCTAAGAAGTTTTTTGGAGCAGCGAGAAATGTAGAAGGCGGAGGATCTTTAACAATAGTAGCTACTGCTTTGATAGATACGGGATCAAGAATGGATGACGTAATATTTGAAGAGTTTAAAGGCACTGGGAATATGGAAATAACATTAAGCAGAAAGCTTGCTCAAAAAAGAATCTTCCCTGCTATTAATATTAAAAAATCTAGTACTAGAAAAGAGGAAATGTTACTAGATGAAGAAAATTTAAATGCAATATGGAAATTAAGACGTAAATTTTCAAATATTCCTGATTATAAAGCTACGTTACAAATGATTGAAGAACTTAAAAAGACTGATAGTAATAAAGAGTTTGTACAGATTGTTAATTTAGAAAAGTAGTTGCAAAAACATATATTATATGCTAAACTAATATAGTTGATAATAAGTAATAGTTTATATAAAATCAATGAAAGAAAGAGGTGAAATTATGAAGGCTGAAATTCATCCAGAGTATGAGGAAGTAAATGTACATTGTTCATGTGGTAATGAATTTACTACTCGCTCTACAAAATGTGAAGAAATCAGATTAGATGTTTGTTCTCAATGTCATCCATTTTATGCAGGAACTAAGAAAACTAGTTCTAAAGATGGTAGAGCTGAGATGTTTAAGAAAAAGTATGGATTGGAATAATCCAAATGTTGAATGTAGGGTTAGGGTTTCCTAGCCTTTTTTTATTATAAATGGAGGATTTTGATGGCAAAATTATACTTTAGGTACGGAGCAATGAATTGTGGTAAATCTACTAATTTAATGCAAGTTGCTTATAATTATAAAGAAAGAGGCATGCATTCCATTATTCTTAAACCAAAGCTAGATACTAAAATTAAAGATTCAGTTTCTTCTAGGTTAGGTATAAGTAAAGAAGTTGATATTTTAGTAGATTCACAACTTAATATATATAAAGAAATTTTAAATTATGAAAAAAATATTGATTGTATTTTAGTAGATGAAGTACAATTTTTAAATAAAGATCAAATTGATCAATTATTTGATATTGCTATAAAATTAGATATTCCTGTTATTTCTTATGGATTAAGAACTGATTTTCAGAAAAAAGGTTTTGAAGGATCTGAAAGATTATTACTTTTAGCTCATTCAATTGAAGAATTAAAAACAATTTGTAGGTGTGGGAAAAAGGCAGTTTTTAATGCTAGGAAAATAAATGATGAATTTGTAAAAAAAGGGAGTCAAGTAGCAATCGAAGGAAAAAATGAAGTTAAATACGAATCACTTTGTGGAAAGTGTTATAATAAATTAGTTTTAAAAGAAAATGGTGAGTAATATGGAAAAAAAGATTTCAGTTGGAGGACAAGCTTTAATTGAAGGTGTTATGATGAGAGCAAAAAATAAAATTTCCATTGTAGTTAGAAAAAAAGATGGAGATTTTGTTTATAAAGACCAAGAAATTAATGGAGATTCTTTTATAATGAAGATTCCAATATTAAGAGGAATGATAGCTTTAATATCTTCAATGATTATAGGTATAAAAGCATTATCTTTTTCTGCTGAGTTTTATGCTGAAGAAGATGATGATTATGAAATGAGTAAATTTGATAAATGGATATATGATAAATTTGGAGATAATGCAGAAAATATTATAGTTGCTTTTTCAATGGTTACAGCTATGATCTTGGCATTTTTTATGTTTGGTTTTGCGCCGACATTTTTGATAAATTTTCTAAAATCGAATATTAATAATTCGGTAGTTTTAAGTGGATTAGAAGGAATTGTTAAGATAATGATTTTTATTTCTTATTTAGCAGTTATTTCTAATATGAAAGATATTAAGAGAGTTTTTCAATATCATGGTGCAGAACATAAGTCTATATATACTTATGAGGCAGGAGAAGAATTAACTGTTGAAAATGCTAAGAAGCAAAAAAGACTTCATCCAAGATGCGGGACTAATTTTATAACTATTGTATTGATTGTTAGTATAATAATTTTTTCTTTTATTAGTTGGCAATCTTTAATAACAAGAGTTTTATTAAAAGTTTTATTATTACCTCTTGTAGCAGGTTTTTCTTATGAAATAATTAAATTGGCAGGCAAAAGTGATAATATGTTTTTAAAAATTATTTCTTTTCCTGGAATGATGATGCAAAAAATTACAACTAAGGAACCTGATGAAAAACAATTAGAAGTTGCACTTGAAGCATTAAAAAGGTCAATTAATTATGAAAGTTAAAGATCTTTTAGATTATTGTTACAATGAGCTACAAGATATTACCAGAAATTTTCAAAACGAATCAGAAATTTTAATTGAGAACTTTACAAAATTGAAAAAAATTGATTTAATAATAAATAGGAGTTTAGAAATCGATGAAAGTACAGTAAAAAAAATAAAACAAAAAATTAAACAAAGAAAGAATAACGTACCACTTCAATATATAATAGGAAATCAAGAATTTATGGGACTTAAGTTTGAAGTTAATGAACATACATTGATTCCTAGACAAGATACTGAAATTTTAGTTGAGAAATTAGTTGAAATATTTAAAGATAAAGAATGCGAAATTTTAGAAATAGGTTCAGGCAGCGGTGCTATATCCGTTTCACTAGCAAAAATGATAAAGGACGCTAGTGTTACTAGTGTAGATATTTCTAAAAAAGCTTTAGAAGTTTCTAAGAAAAATGCGAAATTAAATAATGTATTTAAAAAGATAGATTTTATTGAAAGTGATATATTTGAAAAAGTTGATAAAAAATTTGATTTAATAGTTTCAAATCCGCCGTATATAAAGAGTAAGGAAATTGAAAAATTGCAAAAAGAAGTTAGTATTTATGAACCTAAATTAGCATTAGATGGTGGGAAAGATGGTTTAGATTTTTATAGAAATATAACTAAAAATGCATATAAATTTTTAAAACAAGATGGGATTTTAGCATTTGAAATTGGTGATAACCAAGTTGAAGATGTAAAAAAAATAATGAATGATAGCTTTGAAAAAATAACTGTGTATAAAGACTTACAAAAAATTGATAGGGCTATTATTGGAAGGTTAAAGAGGTGAAAAATGTTTGATAAACTAGATTTTATAGAAGATCGTTATGATGAGTTAAATAAAAAGGTATCTGATCCGGAAGTTATAAATAATCAAAAAGAATTTCAGAAATATATAAAAGAATTTTCAGAAATAAAACCGATCGTTGAAAAATATCGAGAATATAAAAAAGTAAAGCATGCTATTGATGATGCTAAGGATATTATAAAAAATTCTGATGATGAAGAATTTATTGAATTAGCAAAAATGGAATTAGATGAACACGAAGATAAAATTCCTAAATTAAAAGAAGAGTTAAAAATGTTACTTATTCCAAAAGATCCAAATGATGAAAAAAATGTTATATTTGAAGTTAGAGCAGGAGCTGGAGGAGATGAAGCAGGTTTATTTGCAGCCGAACTTTTAAAATTATATATTGGATATGCAGAAAAACAAGGATGGGAAGTTGAAACTTTAAATACTAGTATGACTAATGTTGGTGGAATTAAAGAAGCTTCTATTATGATAAAAGGTAAAGGAGCATATTCTAGATTAAAATATGAAAGTGGTACTCATAGAGTTCAAAGAGTTCCTCAAACTGAATCTTCTGGTAGAATCCATACATCAACTGCAACTATTGCAATATTACCTGAAGTAGATGATGTAGAAGTTGAAATCAAGCAACACGAACTAAGAATAGATACTTATAGATCTTCTGGAAATGGAGGACAAAGTGTAAATACAACAGATTCAGCTGTTAGAATAACACATGAACCAACTGGTCTTGTAGTTTCATGTCAAGATGGGAAGTCACAGCATAAAAATAAAGATAAAGCAATGAGGGTTTTAAAATCTAGACTTTATGAATTAAAGATGAAAGAAAAAAATAAAGAAAGAGAAGAAAAAAGAAGATCTCAAGTAGGTTCTGGAGATAGATCAGCTAAAATTAGAACATATAATTTTCCACAAGGAAGAATCACAGATCATAGAGTTCCTATTACCATGCATAAATTAGATTCATATATGGATGGGGATATTGATGAAATGCTTGATGAAGTAATTACTTATTTCCAAGCAGAGGCTTTGAAAAATTTAGAGGAATGATGATTTAAGAAGGTGCTTTTTATGTATCTATATATTTTTAATAATAGCTCTTAGATACTTTTGATTATAAGGTATTTAATTAAAAGTATTTAAGGGAGGGTTTATGGAATCAGAATATAAATATATATTTGATATTGCGATTATTTTATTAGCTGCAAATGTTGGAGGAATTATTTCAAAAAAGTTAAATCAGCCAGAAGTATTAGGCCAGATTATTATTGGAATAATTTTAGGTGCAAGTTTTATGACTAAAACTGTTTTAATTGAAGAAATAGGTCAAATTGGAGTTATTTTTTTAATGTTTATAGCAGGATTAGAAACTGAAGTTGATGAATTAAAAGAATCTGGCAAGTCTTCTTCTTTAATAGCTTTAGGTGGTGTTTTAGTACCAGGGGTATTAATAAGTTTGACAACATATTTTGTTACTAAAGATTTTAATTCAAGTTTATTTATGGGAGTTGTAGGAACTGCAACTTCTGTTAGTATATCAGTCCAGACTTTAAAAGAAATTCGTAGACTTAGATCTAAAGAAGGTATAAGCATATTAGGGGCAGCTATAATTGATGATGTAGCTGGAATTATTATGTTAACAATAACAGTAGGCTTATTAAAACCTTCGGCAGGCGGTTCATTATTAAGTGTAGTTAGTAAAATTGTATTATTTTTTATAATCGTTTTAATAATAGGTAAAATTTTAAAAACTTTATTAATTAAATTAAATAATGTTGTAAGTATAGATAAAAAAATTGTATCTTTTGCTTTGGTTTTATGTTTAGGCTTAGCGTTTTTGTCTGAAGAATTAGGAGTTGCTGCTATTACAGGAGCATTTTTTTCTGGAATATTATTTTCAATGACAAAGTATCAACATAAAATATCTCATGAAATTAATCAATTAGCTAATAACTTCTTTATCCCTATATTTTTTATAGGGATTGGTATGAGTGTAAATATATTTGAAGCTATATCAGCAATAAAAATTGGTTCAGTAATTATTTTGATTGCTATTTTAAGTAAGGTTATAGGATCAGGTCTAGGAGCTAAATTATCAGGGTTTAGTAGTGATCAATCATTACAAATCGGTATTGGTATGGTTCCAAGAGCTGAAGTTGCAATAATTATAGCTAATTTAGGATTAGGTATTGGACTTATTAGTCACAAAATGATGGCAACAACAATTTTAATGGTTGTTATTACAACACTAATAACACCTTCTTTACTTAAGTGGTCTTTTGAAAGATAATTAAGGAGAAATTATGGAAACTAAGATTATTAAAATTAACAATGATTCATTTTTTAATAAAATATTGAATTATCCAGCTAAAGTTTTAAAAGATGGTGGATTAGTAGCTTTTCCTACTGAAACAGTTTATGGATTAGGAGCAGATGCTTTGAATTCTGACGCAATAAAAAAGATATTTGAAGCTAAGGGAAGACCTGCGGATAATCCATTAATTTTACACATTTCAGATATTGAGACTTTAGATAAGATAACTAAAGAATACGGTGGTTTGGCTAAAAAAGTTATTTCTAAGTTTTGGCCTGGACCGTTAACAATTGTTTTTAGAAAAAAAGATATTGTTCCAGATATAGTTACTGGAGGTCTTGATACAGTTGCAGTTAGAATGCCTTCAAATAAAATTGCAAAAAAATTAATAAAATTAGCAGATACACCAATAGCTGCACCAAGTGCAAATATTTCAGGGAGACCTTCTCCTACTAATGTTAACCATGTGATTGATGATTTAAGTGGAGAAGTAGAATGTATAATAGATGGTGGAGAGTGTAGTGTAGGTTTAGAATCTACTGTGCTAGATTTATCTAATGACGAACCTATGATTTTAAGACCAGGTAAAATAACTTTTGAACAATTAAAAGAAGTTATTTCTGATTTAAAAATTGCTAAGGAATTAAAAAATGAAGATATAGATGAAGGAATGGATTTAAAGTCACCGGGTATGAAATATACCCATTATTCACCTAATGCAGATGTTTTTATTATTGAAACAAAGGATGATTTTGATCAAACTGGAGTTAAAGAAATAAATAAGTTGATTAAAACTAAATTTGCTGATTATAATGTTGGAGTTTTATGTACTGATGATTTTTATGATGACTATCAATGTGATAATAAAATTTCATTAGGTAGTAGAGATAAATTAGACAAAATTGCTAATAAATTATTTTTTTCTTTAAGAAAATTTGACGAGATAGGTGTTGATATTATTTTAGCCGAATCTTTTGCAAGTAAAGAAATAGGTTTAGCAATTATGAATAGATTAAAAAAATCTGCTGGATTTAAGATTTTTAAGGTATAAAAATAGGAGGAGATATGAAAATAGCTTTAGGCTGTGACCACGGAGGGTTTGATTTAAAAGATGATGTAATTAAGCATTTAGAATCTAAAGATATAGAAGTTTTAGATTTAGGAACAAATTCTACTGAATCAGTTGATTATCCTGAATTCGGTAAAAAAGTAGGTTTGGCTGTAAAAAATAATAAAGCTGATTTAGGGATTACTATATGTGGTACAGGTATAGGGATTTCTTTAGCAGCAAATAAAGTAAAAGGTATTAGAGCAGCTGTTGTAAGTGATACTTTTAGTGCTCGAATGGCTAGGTTACATAATAATGCAAATGTTTTATCTTTTGGAGCAAGAGTTGTTGGTAAAGGTCTAGCTCTAGACTTAATTGATGCTTGGCTAGATACTGAATTTGAAGGTGGGAGACATCAAAGACGTGTTAGTAAAATTATGGAAATAGAAAAATAAAGGAGTTGTTTAAACATGGGAAAAGTTTATGAAATGGATCATCCGTTAATCCAACATAAAGTAACTTTACTTAGAAAAAAGTCTACTGGTGCTAAGGAATTTAGAGAACTTGCTAAAGAAATATCTATGTTAATGGCTTATGAAGTAACGAAAAATTTTCCTTTAGCTCAAGTTGAAGTTAAAACGCCAATTCAAAAAACAAAGTCACATATGATTAAAGGAAAAAAAGTAGGTATTGTTCCTATTTTAAGAGCAGGTTTAGGAATGGTAGATGGATTTTTAGATTTAATTCCTGCAGCAAAAGTTGGTCATGTAGGACTTTATAGAGATCCAGAGACATTAGAGCCTGTAGAGTATTATTGTAAAATGCCTACAGATGTTTCTGAAAGAGAATTAATAGTTGTAGACCCTATGTTAGCTACAGGAGGTTCTGCTATTGCTGCAATACAATTTGTAAAAGATAGAGGAGCTCAAAATATTAAATTTGCTGGTTTAATTGGATGTCCTGAAGGAGTAAAAGCTTTAAAAGAAGCTCATCCAGATGTAGATATTTATATTGCTTCGATCGATGAAAAGTTAAATGAAAAGGCTTATATAATACCAGGTCTAGGAGATGCTGGTGATAGACTTTATGGTACTAAGTAGGTCAATAAATGAAGCGTAGAGAAAAAAATAATTATTATTTAGATATTGCTGAAACGATTTTAGAAAGAGGAACTTGTTTAAGAAGAAATTATGGCGCAGTTATTGTAAAAAATGATGAAATAATTTCTACTGGATATACAGGTGCTCCTAGAGGTAGAAAAAATTGTATTGACCTAGGAATTTGTTTGAGAAATGAAAAAGATGTTCCTAGTGGTCAAAGATATGAACTATGTAGATCGGTTCATGCAGAAGCAAATGCAATTATTTCAGCTCAACGCAAAGATATGTTAGGTTCGACTCTTTATTTAGTTGGTAAAGAAAAAAAGACAGATGAATTAATAAAAGATGCTAATTCTTGTATGATGTGTAAAAGACTTATAATTAATGCAGGGGTTGATACTGTTATTATAAGAGATACATTAGATGAATATAGAAAAGTAAAAGTGGTAGATTGGATATATTATGATGAAACTTTGCCAGATCATTTAATAAATGAAATTAATTAAGATCCTTTCTGGATCTTTTTTAATTTTAAAAATATTTAATAAAAAAATCAAATAAAATTTAAAATAATTTGAAAACTTTCAAAAGACTCACCAGTTAATATCATTAACTTTTAATACATTTACTTTATTATTGTGCTAATAGGTGATATTATTGTATAAAATATAATTATTTGATTTTATATATGAATTTATTAAAAGTATAAATAAGTTATTTTGTAAATATATGATATTTGGGGAGGTAATGTATTGAAAAATATAATTGGGAAATTTAAGTATATAATTATTGTTTTATTATCGATAATGATGATTTATATTTTTTCAACACAATTTACAAATATTGTTAGAGTTATAGAAGATAAATATAAAAGTCAAAGACTATTAGTAGAAAAAAATATTACCCAAACATTAAGTTATGTTAATGATGCTTATAAAATTGCTGAAAAACAATTAAACAAAGAGATGAAAGATTACTCAGAACAAATGGTTCAGAAATATAAAGAAAATCCTAATATAATTTCATGGGAATTAGATAAATTGAAAAAACAATTTAATGGATTCGACATTTATATTATTGATAAAAATTTAAAAATTATAAAAACGACTTATAAAGAAGATTTAGGACTTGATTTTTCAAAATTTGGAAGTTTTTCTAAAGTTTTACGTAAGCGAATGAATTCAGATACTTTTGAAGTTGATAGACTTGATGTTTCTACTCAAGCTGGTGAAATTAAAAAATATAGTTACATGCCAAGCCCCGATAATAAGTATTTATTTGAATTAAGCGTAAGTATTGAACAACAGTATCCCTCTTTTGATAGTTTAAATATTTTCAAAGATGCAACAGAGTTAACTAAAAAATACGATGTTGTTGAAGATATTTCATTTTATAGTGTTGAACCTATAAATTATAAAGTGGCTAAATTAAGAAATAGTAAAAAACCTTATTTAAATCCTGATGTACCTTTATTTGAAGAGAAATTAGCAAAACAAGCAGTTATTAATGATAAAATCCAAAATAAAACTAAAATAATAGACAATATTAAATATAATTATAGATTTTTTCCTGTATTAAGAAGTAATCGAGATAAAGAAAATGGTTGGAATTTTTATGTAGTAGGTATTACATATAATACACAATATATGCAGGATGAAATAGCTCAAAATCGACAGATTTTTATTATTAATATTTTATTTCTTGGACTTTTGTTTGCTTTATTCATTTCAATTGTAGTTTATTTATTAAAACGTTTTGAATATCAAGCTCATCATGATTCATTAACAAAATTATCTAATCGTAAACACTTTGCAATAAAATTTAATAATTTAAAAGGTAAAATGTCTAATAATAATCAAAAAAGTGGTATTATTTTTATTGATGTAGACCACTTTAAAGAAATAAATGATAATTATGGTCATGAAGTAGGTGATGAAGTACTAAAGAATATAGCATATAGAATTGAAAATAATTTAAAATCAAAAGATTTAAAAGCTAGAATGGGAGGAGATGAATTTTTAATTGCTTTAACGGATTTATCTGCTCAAGACGAAATTATAAGTATTACTAAAAGATTAATTGATGATATTCAATTACCACTGACAACTAATTCTTATAATATTGATATAAGTATAAGTGCAGGTCTTAGTATTTTCCCTGATGATGGAAAAGACTTAGATATTTTAATAAAAAAAGCTGATTCAGCAATGTATAAAGCGAAAAAAGAAAATAATTCTTTAGTAATTTGTGAGTAGTAAAATAGTATGAGTGAAAGGTTAAAAGTTTTTTTGAATTGAGAAATATTTTTATAGTTTCTAAATTTCAAATTTTGGTTTACAATAAATTAATATTTCATTTGATATATTTCAAAAAAAGGTATAAAATATACAACATAGGATGTAAGGAGAAAAAATGATTTTTTATAGATATATTAATAGATTAATAATACCTTTTATATTTGCTTTGACTTGTGGAGTTTTTTTAACACCAGTGTCAATGTATTTAGCTAAATTAATAGGAGCAGTTGATTTTCCAAAAGATGAACGAAAAATTCATAAAAAGCCTATTCCAAGGTTAGGAGGGACTGCTATTTTTATTGCAGTTTTTTTAGGAATGCTTATATTTTCTAATTATTTAACAAATATAAAAATAGGTATTATATTAGGTGGAATTATTATAGTTTTAACTGGTATATTAGATGATATATATACTTTATCAGCTAAAACAAAACTTTTTTTACAAATTCTTTCAGCAATAGTCGTAGTTGGGTTTGGAGTTAGAATTGAAATATTTACAGATATTTTTAATAACTCTAAATATATTTATTTAGGAATGCTGAGTTTTCCAGTTACAGTTTTTTGGATAGTAGGTATTACAAATACAGTTAATTTAATAGATGGACTAGATGGATTAGCAGCAGGTACAGCAATAATAGCTTCTATTAGTTTAATATATATATCACTTATTAATAATAGAATAGAAACAGCTATATTATTAGTTTTACTTACAGGAGCGACATTTGGATTTTTACCTTATAATTTTAATCCTGCTAAGGTTTTCATGGGAGATTGTGGTTCATTATTTTTAGGTTATTTTTTAGCAGTCACTTCAATTTTAGGTGCTGTAAAAAGTGCAACAGTAGTAACTTATTTACTTCCAATTGTTGTATTAGGACTTCCAATATTTGATACTAGCTTTGCTATTTTAAGAAGATATATTAATAAAAAGCCTATTATGGAACCAGACCGTGGACATCTACATCATAGGTTATTAGATATTGGTCTTAAACATAAACAAGCTGTATTAGTTTTATATTTAATATCTTTATTATTAGGTTCTGCAGCTACATTTTATTTTACAAATCGATATATAATTTCGTATATTACAATTACACTAGTTGGAATAATAGTATTCATACCAATAAGTCAAACATCAGATATATAATAATGAAAGGTTGATATGGAAAAAATTAAGATAATGACTATTTTTGGAACAAGACCTGAAGCAATAAAAATGGCTCCAGTAGTAAAAGAATTAAAAAATGATAAACAGATAGATTTGAAAGTATGTGTTACAGCTCAACATAGAGAAATGTTAGATCAAGTTTTACAAAAATTTGAAATAACTCCTGATTATGATTTAGACATAATGGAAGATAATCAGACTTTAAGTAAAATAACTTCTAAGATTCTTTTGCAAATAGAAGAAATTTTAAAAAAAGAAAAACCTAATATGGTTTTAGTTCATGGAGATACGACAACGACTTTTACATCTGGCTTAGCAGCATTTTATAATAAAATAGATATAGGCCATGTAGAAGCTGGATTAAGAAGTGGAGATTTATTTTCGCCTTATCCAGAGGAAGCTAATAGAAGTTTAACAGGAAAGATTACTTCACTACATTTTTCTCCGACTAAAGGTAATGTAGAGAATTTAATAAAAGAAAATATTGAACCTAGTAAAATTATAAAAACTGGTAATACAGTCATAGATGCTTTAGTTTCGGTAATCAAAGACGATTATAAATTTGAAAATAAAGTTTTAGATAATATTGATTTTAATAAAAAGATAATTTTGCTAACTGCTCATAGAAGAGAAAATTTAGGTAAACCTATGGAGGAAATATTTACTGCTTGTAAAGATTTAGTAAATAAAAATGAAGATGTTGAATTAATTTTTCCTATGCATTTGAATCCTAAAGTAAGAAAAATTGCAAAAAAGTTTTTATCAAATAATAAAAAAATACATTTAATAGAACCTTTAGATTATGAACCTTTTGCAAATTTAATGAATAAAGTTTATATGGTAATGACTGATTCAGGAGGTATACAAGAAGAAGCTCCTGCTTTAGGTAAACCCGTTTTAGTTTTAAGAACTGAAACTGAAAGACCTGAAGCAATAAAGGCAAATACAGTTAAGTTAGTAGGTGTTAAATCAAAAGAAATTTTTAAACAAGCAAATAAATTGATAAATAATACTAAAGCGTATAAAAAAATGTCTAATGCTACTAATCCATACGGTGATGGTTTAGCTTCAAAGCGTATTTTAAAGGCTATAAAAGAGTATTATTTATAAAATAATCCTTATATAAGGATTATTTTTCAATAAAGGATTTTCAATTATCTGAAAATTGTAGTATAATTAAAAGAAATAATCATGATTAAAATATTACAAAAATGAAATAAAAATATTGATTATTTTTTGACAATCTTTCAGGAATATTATAATATATCTTAAGAGAAGTGATTTTATGGGAAAACTAAAATTAAAAGATTTAAAAAATTTGGCATTAATAACTCAAATGGCCTTAATAATGATTATACCAATATTCTTTGGGGTATGGTTTGGAAGATGGTTAGATAATAAATTTCAAACAGGAAATATTTTTCTTCTTGTTATGACTATTGTAGGTGTTATTACTGCCTTTTTAAATTTATACAAATACTCGATTCGAGCTATGGACGATGGAAGTGAAAAAGATGAGTAAATTAAGTGATACTAGAAACAAAGTTATTCAATGGACTATTGGAAGTTCTTTTCTTATTATATTAATTTCTTTTTTTATAATAGATGAACCAAAAAAATTTTCAATTGGACTTATATTTGGAATGTTAATCGCAATATTAAACTTTATAGAATTAGAAAAAACTTTGAAAAAATCGATAAAGATGAAACCAGAAAATGCTCAATCTTATGCAACTAAAAAATATTTTTTAAGATACGGGATTACTGCTTTTGTTATATTTGTTGCTATAAAAGTTAATCATATTGATCTATTAGGAACAATTGTAGGATTGTTATTATTAAAATTTGTGATATTTATTACGAATTTGTTTAATGATAAAGAATATTTTAAAAGAATTTTTAGAAAGGAGGGATAGATTTGAGTGAAGGTTTTGGTCCAAAGGTAGTTTTTGAAATCGCAGGTATGCAAATTACTGAAACAGTAACAGTAACATGGTTTATTATGGCTTTAATTACTTTATTTTGTTTTATAGCTACTCGGAACTTAGAGAAAAAAGCTACAGGTCTACAGTTAGTAACTGAATCGATTGTAGATGGGATTAATGGTTTAACTGTACAAACAATGGGACCTAAATTAAAGAGTTTTGCTCCATATGCTGGAATGCTTTTAATTTATATAGGCATTTCAAATATAGCAGGATTATTTGGTTTTAGACCACCGACAGCAGATGTAAATACGACTATGAGTATGTCACTAGTCACTTTTATATTGATTCATTCATATGGTTTAAAATATAATGGATTAGATTATATCAAAGGGTTTGGGGAACCTTTCCTTTTACTATTACCAATGAATATTATGGGAGAATTGGCAACACCTATTTCATTAGGCTTCCGTTTATTTGGTAATATTGTAGGTGGATTAATTGTAATGAATTTACTTTATGGAGCATTAGCAAATTTAACGCCAGCAGTTTTAAATATACCATTTTTACAGGCAGGTTTACCTGCAGTACTACACTTATATTTTGATTTATTTGCTGGATTATTACAATCCTTCATTTTCGCAATGTTAACAATGGTATTTATTTCAATAGCTGTAGATTAGTTTGAAGAGGTGATTATATGGAAGGAACAAATTTTATTTTTAGATTCCTAGAGTGGTTGCTTAGTTTCGAACCTAAGGCATTAATTTTAGCAATGTCAGCTATTGGAGCAGGTTTTGCGATGATAGCAGGTATAGGTCCAGGGATAGGACAAGGTTTTGCAGCTGGGAAAGGTGCAGAAGCTGTAAGTAGAAATCCAGAAAATAAACAATCAACAACTATGATTATGCTTCTAGGAGCAGCAGTTGCTGAAACTTCAGGGATTTTGTCTCTTGTTATAGCCTTGATTTTCTTATTTGGAAATCCTTTAGTTAACTTAGAAGGTGCGACTTTAGTTATTTCAGCATCAGCAATAGGGGCTGGACTTTCTATGATAGCAGGTATAGGCCCAGGAATAGGACAAGGATATGCAGCAGGGAAAGCAACTGAAACAATAGGTAAAAGACCTAAGTTACAATCAATGGTTATGCGTACGATGTTTTTAGGACAAGCAGTAGCACAAACGACAGGGATTTATGCACTAATAATTTCTTTAGTATTATTGTTTGCAAATCCTTTAGTTTAAATAGAAGTTAGGAGGACTTGAATGGACCCAAATTTAGATAAAGCATTAATTCTGGGGCTTTCTGCAATAGGAGCAGGATTTGCTATGATAGCAGGTATAGGTCCTGGAATAGGACAAGGTTTTGCAGCTGGAAAAGGTTCAGAATCAGTAGCAAAAAATCCTAAAAGTTCTAAGAATACAACTATGGTTATGCTTCTAGGTGCTGCAGTAGCAGAGACATCTGGAATTTTATCACTAGTTGTTGCTTTAATTTTATTATATGGTAATCCTTTAGTAACAGCAGGTTTTTTAGCTGATAAAGGTGGTGCAATGATAATAATTGCAGCTTCTGCTTTAGGAGCAGGACTATCTATGATAGCAGGTATAGGTCCTGGAATAGGACAAGGATATGCAGCAGGAAAAGCAACAGAAGGTGTTGGAAAAAGAGAGCGTAATCAATCAGTTATACTTAGAGCAATGTTTTTAGGACAAGCAGTAGCACAAACGACAGGGATTTATGCGTTAATAATTTCTTTAGTATTAATGTTTGCAAATCCATTAATAAGTTTATTATAAGGAGGAGAATATATGGAACCAATTACTGGAAGAGCGTTAATTTTAGCATGTTCGGCAATAGGAGCAGGATTATCAATGATTGCAGGAATAGGACCTGGTATAGGACAGGGTTTTGCTGCAGGTAAAGGTGCAGAAGGTGTTGGAAGACAACCTGAAATTCAAGGCGATATTATTAGAACTATGTTATTAGGTGCAGCAGTAGCTGAGACAACTGGTATTTATGGATTAATTATTGCTTTAATTTTATTATTTGCAAATCCTCTTGTAGGGTTATTATAAATCTTAAAAAGGAGGGAAAAATATGGGTTTAAATTTAACGGCAGCTGGGTTAAAACTTGGTTTGGTAGAGTTTAATGCGACCTTCTTTTTTCAAATAGTAAATACCTTTGTTTTATTTTTAATCTTAAAACATTTTTTATTTGAACCAGTAACAGAATTTATGGAAAAAAGAAAGAATGAAATTGCTGAGAAAATAGAAAATGCTGAGAATAAACATAAAGAAGCTATCGATTTAAAAGAAAAGTATAATAAAAAGTTAAAACAAGCTGATAGCGAAGGTAAAAAAATAATAAAAGAAGCGAGAAAAGATGCAAAACAGCAAGCATCTGAAATAATCTCAAAAGCGCGCGAAGAAGAAAAGCAAATTAGACTTGATAATCAAAAAGAAATTGAACGTGAAAAAGTAAAAGCTATTAATAATTTAAAAGATGAAATTTCAAAAATATCAATGATGACTGCATCAAAAGTTATTGAAAAAGATTTAGAAAAACAAGATCATGAAGAGTTAATAGATCAATTTATCGATGAGGTAGGGGATGTTAAATGGCAAAATTAATTGCATCTGTTTACGCTAATTCTTTATTTGATGTAGCTAAAGAGAAGGATGATCAAGATTTAATTAAAGATCAATTAGAATTGATTACTAATTCTTTAAAAGATAATAAAGAATTTTATAACTTTTTTATTTCACCTAAAGTTTCTAAAAGTGAAAGAAAAGATGTAATTAAAAATGTTTTTAAAGACAAAATTTCTAAAGAGTTATTAAATTTTTTAATGATTTTAATTGATAAGAAAAGAACAAGTTCTATTTATGAAATAAATAAGTTTTATAAAAAATTATATGATGAAGATATTGGATTGAAAAGAGTAACTGTTGAATCAGTTATTGAACTAGACGATAATCAAAGAAATAAATTGTCAAAAAAATTAGAAAAAATGTTAAATAAAGAAGTTATTATTGAAAATAAAATAAATCCAGAGATATTAGGTGGAGTAATTTTAAGAGTAGATAATGAAGAAATTGATAATTCAATTGCAACTAAATTGAATAACATTGAAGAGAGTATCGCTAAAATAATTGTTTAATTTTAGGAGTGAGATATAATGAATCTTAAACCAGAAGAAATAAACTCGGTTATTAAAGAACAAATAAAAAATTATGAATCTTCTCTTAAAGTTGAGGATACTGGTACTGTAATAGAAGTAGGAGATGGGATTAGTAGAGTACACGGCTTAGAAAATTGTATGGCTGGTGAGTTACTTAAATTCCCAGGAGATATTTATGGTATGAGTCTTAACTTAGAAGAAGATAGTGTTGGTGTTGTATTGTTAGGACCAGAAGATGGAATTAATGAAGGAGATATCGTTAAAAGAACTGAAAGAGTAGTAGAAGTTCCAGTAGGCGATGAAATGTTAGGAAGAGTTGTAAATGCTTTAGGTCAACCTATAGATGGTAAAGGACCGATAAAGACAGATAAAGCAAGGCCTGTTGAGCAAAAAGCACCAGGAGTTATTGCTAGAAAATCAGTTGATGAACCTTTACAAACAGGTATTAAAGCAATTGACTCAATGATTCCTATTGGAAAAGGACAAAGAGAGTTAATAATTGGAGATAGACAGACTGGTAAAACAGCTGTTGCTGTAGATACAATTATTAATCAAAAAGGTAATGATGTATATTGTATATATGTTGCTATTGGACAGAAAAAATCTACTGTAGTACAGTTAACAGATAAATTGAAAGAAAAAGGTGCAATGAGTTATACTACTGTTGTTTCGGCATCAGCAAGTGAGCCAGCGCCTTTACAATATACTGCTCCTTATGCAGGATGTTCGATGGCTGAAGAATTAATGCATCAAGGTAAAGATGTATTAATTATTTATGATGATTTATCTAAGCATGCTGTAGCTTATCGTGCAATGTCTTTGCTTTTAAGAAGACCACCTGGACGAGAAGCTTACCCAGGAGACGTTTTTTATCTACATTCTAGACTATTAGAAAGAGCTGCTAAATTAAATGATGATTTAGGTGGCGGTTCTATTACTGCATTACCGATTATTGAAACACAAGCTGGAGATGTTTCAGCATATATTCCAACAAATGTTATTTCAATAACTGATGGGCAAATTTTCTTAGAATCTGAATTATTTGCTTCAGGTCAAAGACCAGCAGTTAATGCCGGAATATCTGTTTCAAGAGTAGGTGGAGATGCACAAATAAAAGCTATGAAATCTGTTTCATCAAAAATAAAACTAGATTTAGCACAATATCGTGAATTAGAATCTTTTGCACAATTTGGTTCTGATTTAGATGATGAAACTAAAAAAGTATTAGATCATGGTGAAAGATTAAGAGAAATTTTAAAACAAAAACAATATGAACCAGTTGGTATAGTGGATCAAATTGTTATTATATACGCTGTAATTAACAAAGAACTTATGGATATTCCTGTAAAGGATATTAAAAGGTTTGAAAGAGAGTTCTTACAGTTCATTGAAGAAAGTTATCATTCTTTGAAAAAAGAAATCGAAGAAAAGAAAGAATTAACTGAAGATATGGAAAATGAACTTGATAAAGCTATAAAAGAATTTAAATCGTCATTTGATGTAAAAACGGAAGAAAATAAATCAGCCGTTAGTTAGTTGTTAGAAAGGAGATAAATATGGCAGGTGTAGGTGCACGTGAGATAAAAAGAAAAATTAAGAGTGTATCTAATACGAGACAAATAACTAAAGCTATGGAATTAGTGTCGACAGCTAAGCTTAGAAAAGCAAAGAAAAAGCTGGATGTAACAAAACCATATTTTAATACTATCTTAGAGACAATTAGAGAAATTATAGAGAGTGAAACAAATTTAAAACATAAATATTTAAATGAAAGAGAAGTTGAAAATACTCTTTATATTATTGTTACAGCTGACAGAGGGTTATGTGGCGGTTATAATTCAAATGTTTTAAAAGAATGTGTTAAGCAAATTGAATCTGATGATTCAAATGCTAAAATTATAACAATTGGGAAACAAGCTAAAAACTTTTTTGAAAAAAGTCCTCATGAAATAGTAGAGTCATTTATAAATATATCTGAAAAACCAGATTTTTCAGATGCAAAACAAATGGCCCGTTTAGCTTTAAAAATGCAAAATGAGGAGTTAGTTGATGAAATTAAGTTAGTTTATACTCGTATGATAACAAGTCTTAATCTAGAGCCTACAACTTTGAAATTATTACCAGTAGAAGTTGAAGGGCCAGAAAGTAGAGAAAAAGAGAATAATCAAGAAAATGATCAAGAAAATCAAGATAAAGATGATAAAAAGCAAGACTTAGTTAATTATGAACCTTCTGCTAAAGTTGTATTGGATTTTATTATTCCAAAATATATTGAAAGTGTTATATTTGGTGGGTTAATAGAATCATCTGCAGCAGAGCAATCAGCTCGTAGAATAGCAATGGAAAATGCAACTGATAATGCAGATGAAAAAATTGAAGAACTAACATTAACATATAATCAAGCTAGACAAGCTGCAATTACTCAGGAAATAACTGAAATTGTAGGTGGAGCAGAAGCTTTAAAATAAATTAAGTCGAAAGGAAGTGAAAATATGGAGAAAAATATTGGTAAGATATTACAGATTATCGGACCAGTATTGGATGTTAAATTTAATACAGATGAATTGCCTGATATTAATGATGCCTTAAAAGTCGAATATAAAGACATTGACTTAACAGCAGAAGTAGTTCAACATATTGGTGATAATACTGTAAGATGTATATCAATGTCTTCAACAGATGGATTAGTTCGAGGAGTTGATGTAAAAGCTACTGGGAATCCAATATCAGTGCCAGTAGGAGATGTTACACTAGGTAGATTATTTAATGTATTAGGTGAAACAATTGATAATGAAGGTGAAATACCGAAAGATCAAAAAAGGACTTCGATTCATAGAGAAGCGCCTTCTTTTGATGAACAGGAAACATCAGATGAAATGTTTGAAACAGGTATAAAAGTAGTTGATCTTTTATGTCCGTATTCAAAAGGTGGTAAAACAGGTTTATTTGGTGGTGCAGGTGTTGGTAAAACTGTACTTATCCAGGAACTTATTAACAACATCGCTTTAGAACACGGTGGTTTATCAGTATTTGCTGGTGTAGGTGAAAGAACTCGTGAAGGTAATGACCTTTATTATGAGATGGAAGAAGCAGGTGTATTAGAAAAAACTGCTTTAGCTTTTGGTCAGATGAACGAACCACCTGGAGCTCGTATGAGAATTGGACTTACAGGTTTAACAATGGCTGAACATTTTAGAGATGAAGAAGGAAAAGATGTACTTTTATTTATTGATAATATATTTAGATTTACTCAAGCTGGATCAGAAGTTTCAGCACTTTTAGGTCGTATGCCTTCAGCAGTAGGTTATCAACCGACATTAGCAACTGAAATGGGAGATTTACAGGAGCGTATTACTTCTACAAAAAGAGGTTCAATTACATCTGTACAGGCAGTTTATGTACCGGCAGATGACTTAACTGACCCAGCTCCAGCAACTACATTTACCCACTTAGATGCAAAAACAGTTTTATCTAGAAAAATTGCTTCTAAAGGTATATATCCAGCAGTAGACCCTCTAGATTCATCATCTAGATTATTAGCTCCAGAAATTGTTGGAGAAGAACATTATGATGTTGCTAGAGAAGTTCAGGAAATTTTACAAAAATATAAAGAATTACAGGATATTATTGCTATTTTAGGTATGGATGAATTATCTGAAGAAGATAAGATAACTGTAAATAGAGCAAGAAAGGTTGAAAGATACTTATCTCAACCATTCCATGTAGCAGAACAATTTACTGGTTTTGCTGGTAAATATGTTGAAGTAAGTGAAACAATTAGAGGTTTTAAAGAAATATTAGATGGAAAACACGATAATATTCCAGAAACTTACTTTTTATTCAAAGGTACTATTGATGAGGTTGTAGAAGCCTACGAAAAAGAAAATTCTTAAGAGGTGATTTATGAGTTCAAAAATACATCTAGAAATAGTAACACCTGATAAGAGTTTTTATGAGGCAGATGTTAAAATGGTTGTAATTGAAACAACTGAAGGTGAAATTGGTATTTTAAATGATCATGAACCACTTGTTACTCCTGTTGCGATTGGTCATATTTGGATTGATCTAGGAGATGAGAAAAAAAGTGCTGCATGTTCAAAAGGCTTTTTAACTGTTCAAGATAATGAAGCAACTGTAGTAGTTAACTCTGCTGAATGGAAAGATGAGATTGATCTACAGCGTGCTAAGGAAGCAAAGAAAAGAGCAAAAGAACTATTAGATGAAAGAAGTGATGAAACAGATGTTGTACGTGCAAAGGCGTCTTTAAAAAGGGCTATTAATCGTATTAGAGTGCATAAAATGTAAATTAAAAAAAGGATGTTTTAAAAAAATGTCCTTTTTTTTTAAAAATTCTTGAAATCGGTTTCCTGTTGTTGTATAATAAATTTAAGAAAAAACAAAATATTTTTTTAACATACAGGAAACCGGTTACAAGAGAGGAGTATTAATGAAAGTAAAAAATGAAGTTATGTTAATTACATATCCTGATTCTTTAGGAAATGATTTAAAAGATTTAAGATATGTAATGGATGAATTTTTAGATGATTATATTAGTGGTATACATATTTTACCGTTTTACCCTTCATCTGCCGATAGAGGTTTTGCACCTAAGACATATGAGGAAGTTGATTCAAAATTTGGAAATTGGAAAGATCTAGAAAAATTAAGCAAAAAATATTATTTAATGTATGATTTTATGCTTAATCATATTTCAAGGTCTTCAAAATATTTTCAAGATTACTTAAAGAATAAAAACAATTCAGAATATAGCGATTTTTTTATAAAATATAGTGAATTTTGGGAAAATTGCGAACCAACTGAAAAACAAGTAGATAAAATATATAAAAGAAAACCTAGAGCTCCTTATATTTTGGCAGAATTTGAAGATGGAACTAGTGAAAAAATTTGGTGTACTTTTTCAGAGGAGCAAATTGATTTAGATATTAGGAAAGAAAAAACTTTAGAATTTGTTAAAGAAACAGTAAAAAATCTATGTAATAAAGGTGCTTCAGTTTTAAGAATTGATGCTTTTGCTTATGTAACTAAAAAGGCTGATACTAATTGTTTTTTTATTGAGCCTGAGACATGGGATATTTTAAATTATATAAAAGATATTGCTAATAAATACGATACAATATTACTTCCAGAAATACATGAACATTATTCAATACAAAAAAAGATATCTAATAAAGGATTTTGGGTATATGATTTTGCTTTACCAATGTTAGTGCTCTATACGTTATATGGAAAAGATAATAGACCACTTATTAATTGGCTTAAAAAAGCTCCTAAAAAACAATTTACTACTTTAGATACACATGATGGTATTGGAGTTGTAGATGTTAAAGATTTAATGACAGATAAACAAATTGGATTTACAAAAGATTCTCTTTATGAAAATGGAGCTAATGTAAAGAGAGTATATAATTCAGAAGCTTATGATAATTTAGATGTTTATCAATTAAATTGCACTTATTATTCAGCTTTAGGTGATAATGATAAAGCTTATTTGTTAGCTAGAGCAATTCAGTTTTTTTCTCCTGGAATTCCTCAAGTTTATTATGTAGGTCTTTTAGCAGGTAAAAATGATATTGATCTTTTGGAAGAGACTAAAGTTGGTAGAAATATTAATAGGCATTTTTATTCAATAGATGAGGTTGAAAAAAATATAAAGGAACGAAAAGTAGTAAAAGATTTATTAAAATTAATTAAATTTAGAAATGACTCATTAGCCTTTAATGGCGAAATGAAAATAAATGATACAGAGCAAAATATTTTAGATGTTTTATGGCAAAACGATGATCATTTTGCAAGGTTAATTGCAGATCTAGATACGTTTGATTTTAAAATTGAATATAAAGCTGGTGATAAATTAAAAAATATAAAATTTGATTAATATAATATAAGTAGGGTAAGGTAAATATTGATAGTGTTAGATAAAAAATATGATGAATGGAGGAAAAATGTTTAAAAAGAGAAAAGTTTCAAAGCTTGCAAGAGAAGAAGAAAAATTTGCTTATAAATTACTTATTCCTGCATTATTAATTTTAGTACTTATTGCAATTTATCCATTAGGGCAAGTTTTTTATACTAGTTTAACTAACAAGCGTTTTGCAAGCAACCAAGAAACTGAATTTATTGGACTAGATAATTATAAACAATTATTAGATATGGAAATAAAAGAATTGCCTGTTAAAAAAGATGATAATGGAAAAGTTGTTTATAACGAAGAAACAGGTAAAAAAGAATATATGTTACCTTTTCAAATTTTAAGTAGAAAACCGGTAAGATTTAAAGAAATTAAAAGTTTTAGTTTTTTAGGAAATAAATATGTATTAGGAGGAAGAGATCCGGATTTTATTAAGTCCGTCGGGAATACGCTTTCTTTTACAATAATATCTGTTTTATTAGAAACAATTTTAGGTTTGATTGTTGCTTTAGTAGTTAACTCTAAATTTAAAGGTCGAGGAGCAATGCGTGGCATTATGCTAGTGCCTTGGGCTGTTGTTACTGTAGTATCAGC
>JBNJDJ010000015.1:0-38615 GCA_051744845.1 Bacillota bacterium | reverse complement strand
ATAATCTATACCTAAATCTTTAATTCTATTTAATAACCTTTGGTTTAATTTTGAACCTTTAGTTAAAATCACTTCGCCATGATATCTATAAATATCATTGGCTAAAATATCTCCCTTTTTAACTTTATCAATAGGTATTAATCTCATAATTCTCCTTATTTTTTTATGATTTTATCAAATTCTTTGTATCTTTTTAAAATTGATAATTCTGGGTCATTTTTCATATATTTTATTAAACTATTACTTAAATCAGTAGCTTTATCTAAATCTTTTAATGCTTTTTTATATTTTTTTAAATATGTTAAAAATATTGCTCTATTATAAAAAAGCACTGAAGTAGTTTTATCATATTTTATACCTTTAGAGATTATTTCTAAAGCCTTTTTATAATCTCCTTTTTCTTTATATATAATTGATAAATTTAAATAACTATAAGGATATTCTTTGTTTTTTTCAATAGCTAAATTGTAATTTTTTATTGCTAAATTAATTTTTCCAATTTTTTTATATACAACACCTTTATTAAAATAAGCTTTATAATTTTCAGAGTCATTTTCTAATGCTTTTTCAAACTGTTTTAAAGCTAATTTATCTTTATCATGCTCTTCTAAAAAAACTCCATAATTATTATATGCCCAAAAATTATTTTTATTTACTTTAATAGCTGATTTATAATTTTTTTGAGCCAAATCATATTTGTCTAATCTTTCATAAATATCAGCTAAATATAAATATGCCTGATAATACTTTTCATCTAATTTAATAGCTGATTTATAATTTTTTTCAGCCATTTTCAAGTTATCTAATCTATCAAAAATAGTAGCTTTACCATAAAAAGCTCCTGGCTCATTATCACTTAATTTTAAAATTTGATTGTACATTTCTAAAGCTTTTTCTAAATTCTCTATTTTATCATAAAAATATGCGCAATCATAAAGTAATTTAATATTTTTTGAATCTTTTTTTAAAGCTAATTCATAAAACTTTTTAGCCTTTTTATATTCTTTATTATCTAAAAATTGATTAGCAATAATTCTATAATTCTCACTTTGTCTTTTTTTCATTTTTACCTCATTTAAATTTAATTATCATCACCATAATAATTATATACTTTTTGTTTGAATTTTTCAAGCTTAGCTAAAAGCTAAAAAAAGATGAATCACTTGATTCATCTTAATAAAGCAGATCTCATAGCTACATAATTAATATTTTTATTTTTTAGACTTTTTAAATTTTCAAAATTAATTCCGCCTAATGCTACTATTTTTATATCTGTAATTTCTCTTATATCTTTTAATAGCTTAATACCTTTAGCCTTTTTATTTGGCTTACAACTAGTTTTAAAAATATTTGAAACTAATAAATAATTAGGTTTATACTTTAAAGCTTTTTTTGCTTCATTTATAGAGTGAACAGATACTCCAAAATAAAAGTGATCTAAATTCTTGTTTTTAAACATTTTTAAATTTTTTTGACTTAAATGAAATCTATTTATATTATATTTTTTAATAAAATTAATATTAGCATTTACTAAAACATCAAGTCCATTTATACTATTAATTTTTTCATATAAATCAAATAATTTGTTATCATTTAAATCTTTTTCCCTTATTATAACTTGATATATAATCTTTTCTTTATATAAATCTTTTATTCTTTTAATTAAATCTCCCGAATATATTTTTCTATCCGTTATTAAAGATATTTTCATTTTATATTTTCTTCTTTTAAAATTTCTAAATCTTTTCCTTCGTGAGCTTTATTCATTGTTCTAATTGCACACATTTTCCCACACATAGAACAACTATCTTGAACTTCTGTTTTAGAACTTTCTCTATACTCTCTTGCCTTTTTAGGATCTAAGCTCAATGAATACATTTTTTCCCAATCTAAATTTTGTCTTGCTTTGCTCATCTCATTATCTCTTTTTCTAGCTCCCTTAATACCTTTAGCAATATCTGCTGCATGAGCTGCAATTTTAGCTGCCATTATTCCTTCTTTTACATCTTCTTCATCTGGTAATCTAAGGTGTTCTGCTGGAGTTACATAACATAAAAAATCTGCTCCATGAGTAGCTGCTAAAGCTCCACCAATTGCAGAAGTTATATGATCATATCCTGGAGCAATATCAGTAACAATAGGTCCTAATACATAAAAAGGAGCACCGTGACATAATTTCTTTTGTATATCCATATTTGCCTTTATTTCATCTAAAGCCATATGTCCAGGTCCTTCAATCATTACTTGAATATTTTTCTCCCAAGCTCTTTTAGTTAACTCACCTAAAACCATTAACTCTTTTATTTGGCTTGGGTCAGTCGAATCTTTGATGCTTCCTGGTCTACAAGCATCGCCTAAAGATAAAGTAATATCATATTTTTGACAAATTTCTAAAACTTCATCAAAATATTCAAAAAATGGATTTTCTTTATTATTTAACTTCATCCAGCTATAAGTTAATGAACCACCTCTAGAAACTATTTTTGTGTGTCTAGGATTTCTTTCATAAACCTTCACTGTTTCTTTATTTAGGCCTGAATGAATAGTTATAAAATCAACTCCATCTTTTCCGTGTTGTCTTATTACATCTAAAAATTCCTTTGATTTAATATCTTTTAGTTCTTTATCATAAAATCCTATTGCATCATAAATAGGAACTGTTCCTACCATAGCTGTTGACATTTTAATTAATCTTTGTCTAAACTCTTTTGTTTTTCCAAAAGAACTCAAATCCATTATAGCTTCAGCATCCATGTCTATTGCTTTTTTTACTTTTTTAAGTTCAGTATCTACACATCTACAATCTTTAGATATTCCTAAATTAACATTTATCTTAGTTCTTAAGCCCTCTCCAATGCCTTCAAATGATAATTTTTTATGATTTTTATTTGCTGGAATAACTACTTTCCCTTTTGCAACTAAATCCATTAATTTTTTTTCTTCTATATCTTCTTTTTTAGATACTTTTTTTAAAGCATCTGTTAAAATACCTTTTTTAGCAGCGTCCATTTGAGTTTTATAATTCATATTTTCCTCCTAATTTCATCTATTTTTATTTGACTTTTGAGTTGACTAATCATTGCAACTGTTAATCCTTTGTTTTCAAAAACCTTTTTTATATTTTTATTATTTATTCCGCCTATACATACATAAGGAATGTCTATATTTTTACTCACCCATTTTAAAAATTCAGTTCCTTTTGATTTTTCAACATCTTTTTTAGTATTCGTTTTAAATATTGGACCTACACCAATATAATCTACATTATTATTTAATGCCCTTTTTACTTGACTTTTATTATGAGTAGATTTCCCTATAATTAAATCTGGATAGTTAACTTTTACTAGTTTTTCATCTAAATCGTCTTGCCCTAAATGGACTCCATCTGCTTTTGAGATATGGGCTATATCTACATCATCATTTACAATAAACAAATGCTTATTGTCATTAGGAATAATTTTTCTTATTTCTAAACAATCTTTGAGTTTTTGTTTTTTACTTTTTGATTTGTCTCTATATTGAATTATTCTAATATTATTTTTTAAAAAAAGTTTTACCATATCTATATGAGACCTATCTGTTAAGTAATTATTAGTTATTCCATATATTTCTTTTCTAAAATCTACTCTTTTATTTTTTTTAATATTCTTTTCAAGTTGATAAATCTCAAAACGTATAGATTCAATTTTTTTACCTAATTTATAATTGTCTTTTTTTAAAATTTCTTCTAAAACTCTTAGACTTTCTTGTATCCGTGAAAAATTAGCATCTATTATATCATTTAAACTTTTCTTTTTATCATTTATGTTTTCAAAAGAAATCTCTTTACCAATATCATCTTTTGAATTTCTACTATCTATTAAATTTTTTTTAGATATTAATTTTCTTATAGTATGTCTAAAATTTCTAAGTTTATCTACTTTTTTTAAATCTTCATATTTAAATCTTAATATATCTTCTATTACCCTTATTCCTTCACAAGATCTGTTTATATTTGCATCTAAAATTCTATTCATATTTTAAACCAATCTTTCATTACCGGTTGATATCCTTGATTTAAAATCATTTTCTTAACTTGTTTTACACTACTTTTATCATCTATTTCAAATTGTTCTTTTCCTTTATCAATATCTTTAGAGTGTCCTCCTACTTCTGTAGATACTCCTGCTGACATTTTGTTAATCCCTAATTTTAATAAATGTTTTCTAAATTCATTTGTTTCTCTAGTTGAAATATTAATGGAAAAATATGGAGTAAAAAGTCTTAAAGCTAGCATCATTTGTACAAAATCAATATCTTTTATACTTTCAAAAGAATTTGTTCCTTCAAAAGGCTTAATTCTAGGTAATGAATAGCTCATTTCTACATCACTATATTTTTTTGAAAGAAACTCACCATGTAAGCCAGTAAAAAACACTTCTTTTCTAAAATCATCTAAACCTAATAAAGCTCCTATATTTAAATGATTAATATTTTCTTCACACGCTCTTTGTGGAGCATTCAATCTATATAAGTAATCTCTCTTAGGTCCTTTTAAATGAACTTTTTTATATTTTTCCTTATTATAAACTTCTTGATAAATAGTAAGTCCATCTACCCCAGCATTTATAAGTCTTTTATATTCGTGTTGATGCAAGGGATATATCTCAATTGATATTGATTCAAAATATTTTTTCAAAATCTTAACTGCTTTTTCAATATAATCAACTGATGAAGCAGATCTCGATTCTCCTGTTAAAATTAAAATATGTTTTAAACCTGTTTTAGATATTTCTATAGCTTCTTTTTCAATTTCTTCGAAAGTTAATCTTTTTCTCTTTATCTTATTATCAATATTGAAAGTGCAATAACTACACTTATTAACACAATAATTAGATATATATATTGGTGTATAAAGTACTACTGCTTTTCCAAAATGATTAAGAGATAACCTTTTAGCTTTAGTTGCCATTTTTTCTAAATGGTTTTTAGCTTTAGGTGATAAAAGTTTTAAAAAATCTATTTTATCTAAATGTTCTTTTGAAATGATTTCTACAATTTCTGAATCAGTAACATTCTCAAATTTATCTTTGAAATCAAAATCACTAAAAGACTCTACTATTTCATAAAATCCCATATTATACCTCTTTACGTAAAAAATTAGTTAAAGGAGAAGAAGCTTTAGCTTTTTTAGAAACTTTCCCTAACTTTGCTAAATACGCATTTCTTCCAGCTTTAATTGCATTTGAAAAAGCGACTGCCATTTTTACTGGATCTTTAGACGTTGCTATTGCAGTATTAACTAATACAGCATCTGCTCCAAGTTCCATTGCTTTACAAGCATGCGAAGGAGCTCCGATACCTGCATCTACAATTATTGGTTTATCAATTTCTTGAATTAAAATCTTAATCATTTCTTTTGTTTTTAAACCTTTATTAGTACCAATTGGTGCACCTAAAGGCATAACAGCTTTTGCCCCTGCCTCTACTAAAGCCTTAGCATCATATAAATCTGGATTCATATAAGGTAATACATTAAAACCTTCTTTAGCTAATATTTTAGTAGCTTTGATAGTTTCTTTATTATCTGGAAGTAAATACTTATTATCTGATATAACTTCTATTTTTATAAAGTTTCCACAACCGGAAGCTTTAGCTAAACGAGCTATTCTAACTGCTTCATCAGCATTTCTTGCACCAGATGTATTTGGCAAAAGAATAGTGTCTTTAGGAATAAAATCTAAAATGTTTTCGTTTTTCTTATCAAAGTCTACTCTTCTTAATGCCATAGTAATCATTTCACAACCACTTTTTTTAACTACATCTGTTATTATGTTTTTTTTACTATATTTCCCAGTACCTGTTAATAATCTTGACTTTAGCTTTTTATCGCCTAATTTTAAAGGATCTTTCATACTTTTAGCTCCTTTCTTATTATTCTTAAAACAGTATTTGCTTGTTGAGAAGCAGCTATATTTACTCTAGGTCCATACATTCCTAGATCAATTCCTGATTTTGAATCGCCTATTAAATAATACTTATCTTTTATTCTTTTCGTTTTAATTAAATTATTGCTTAAAAAACCACCTATTCCACTTGCTCCAACTAAATATTTATCAGCTAGATTATTTAATACAAAATTAGTAAGTTTAGCCTTTTCATTTGCTTTATCAAAAGCTTCAACTATTATGTCTCCTTTAGATAAAAACCTTTCCATATTTTTTTCAGTTAACTTTTTATCGTGAATTTCAATTTCTGTATCATGTCCTATTGATTCTAAAACTTCTTTACAAGCCTTGACTTTTTTCATACCAATATGCCTTTTATAATAATTTTGTCTATTTAAATTAGCTTTTTGCACTTTATCAAAATCAATTAAAATAAGTTTACCTATATTCATTCTAGTTAATAAAGTAGCTACATTAGAACCTAAACCTCCTACTCCTGCAATAACAACTGTTTTTTTACTAAATTCTTTTTTACTCAATTTTAACCTCCTCCTACAAATGCTATTATTTCTATTTTATCTTCTTTGTTTAAGATTATTTCTTTGTATTTATCTTTAGATATAATTTTTTCATTTAATTCAAAAACTATCTTTTCTGAATCAATATCTAATTTTTGTAAAACTTCATCAATTGTTTTTTGTTTAAAATCATAATCTTTACCATTAATTTTCATTTTCCCCTCCTTTTTTTACAAATAAAAAAGTCTACCCGTACGGATAGACTGATATTTTTTAAAATAATAAGTACTTCCCTACGCAAGTGTTAACTCAACAGGTTCAAAGGGTCGGAAATTATCCTCTCAGCCAAATGGCTCCCCTAGTTTCTATTCAATTTTCAAATAAAGTATAACAAAGTTATTAATTTTTAGCAAGTAATTTATTTTTAATCAATAAATTTTACTACTTCAGAAAAATCTTTTCTCTTTGGTGAAGATACATTATTGTTTTTAGGAACTCCTAATGGAGACATAGCTACTAAGTTATATCCATTAAAGTCTAAATCTAAATAATCATGTATTTCATTAATAGCAAAATTAGGTCCTGTCATCCAACAAGTTCCATAACCTAAAGTAGCTGATGCTAATAAAACATTCTCAATTGCAGCACCAATACTTTGTATACCTGGATCTGCATTTTTAAATAAATTATATTCTTTTTCATCACAAGCCTCTTTTAAAAGGTTAGCTGTTGATGAATTATACTCTGATGCAAAAAATAAAATTAAAATAGGTGCTTTTTTAAAAAAAGTATAATAATTAATCATTTTTTCAAATCTTTGAGTTTTTTCATTATCATCAATTTTTTCAATGATTTTCTTATGCTTTTTTTCAACTAAATTTTTTATATCGTTAATTTTTTCTTTATTTCTTACAACCACAAATTTCCAATTTTGCATATTCTTAGCAGAAGGTGCATTCATACCTGCTTTTAAGATTTCTTTTAAATCATCTTCTTTTACCTCTTTATCACTAAATTTTCTTACACTACTTCGTTTATAAATAAAATCTAATTTTTCCATATTCCTCCTTTATTAATTCATAAAAATACTATCATAAATAAAATCTTTTACAAGTTTAAAGCTATATTATTCATTTAAAATATTTTTATTTCTAAGAGCAATCACTAAAGGAAATGCAATAATACCTCCACCTATACCTTGTACAATGTTCATAGGTATACTAGCTATTGAAGGCTTAAATCCATAAAATAAACCACCTACAATAAAATAACCTATTACCATAATTGTACTACCAATTAAAACTGATATACTAAACTTAAATATTAAGTTTTTCATATTTATTTTAGTTAAAAAAACATTTTTAAAAATAATTCCAAAAACTAAAGCATCTAAACTTTTAATAATTAAACTAGGTAATGCCCAATTTGGGAATCCGGCAAATACATCAGCAAATAAAGACCCAATACCGGCTGCAACTGGACCATATAATGGACCTAATATAATTCCAGATAAATAAACTAAAGTATCGCCTAAATGTATATATCCTTTAAAAGTAGGAATCCGTATTGCAACTGTTGCTATTGTAACTAATGCTGCTAAAAGTGCTGTTAAAACTAGTGTTTTTGTTTTATTTTCTCTCATATACCCTCCTATTGTACCTTTTTGTCTGGTACAATTATATCATAAGGGATACAATTTTCAATTGTTTATTTTAATTAATTCAATATATATATCATCTTTATTCTTAAAATTAAAACCTACAAAGTCAGAAAATCCTAAAAATATATTGAGTAACTCATCACTATTATCAGTTAAATAAATTATTTCATCTTCCTTTTTCAAAATATATTGATTATCTATTTTGTAAATAATTGATTTATTATTTACTTTAATATAATCATTGTTTATTTTATTAATATTTTTAAACTTATATTCATTTAAAGATTTTAAATCAATCAAATTAACATTATAGCTGTTTTCATTCTCATAAACTAATATTACTTTATCTTTTTTAAATAAAATTTCATAAATCGCAGAATTTACTTTTTTAGAAATAAAAGTATTATTCTTTTGATTAAAAATTATAATATTTGAAATCTTTTTATCTTTAGTTTCGAAAAAAACAATTTTTTCTAAATATGAATATTTTGTAGAACTTATATTATTAGTAGTTTCATAAAAATATTTTATTTTTTTATTTTTTGCACTAAATTTAGCTAATTTATATTGTTTATATTTTTCAATATAATTTTTATAAACAATAGTGCTATCGTTTATAAAATAAGGTTGAATGCCAGAAATATCTTTTCCATATAAATATCCTGAATCTGCTCCATATAAAAAGATTTTTTTGTTTTCACAAATGGCTAAATATCCTCCTTTAGGAGAAATTGTAATTCTTTCTAACTGTTTATCTAATGTAATGTCATCAAATTTATATTCTATAGTAGTAATTTGGTCTTTATTTTTATCATAAGTTTTTATTTTACCTTTTTTATTAATAAATACAATTTTACTATTATCTTTAGATTTTTTATATAATTTATTTTCATTTAAAATTTTAACTTTATTTTCAATAATATCGTTAAAACCATCTTCTTTATCAGTTTTTTTATCAATATTTTCAAAGTAAAATTTATGATTCATTAAGTCATAAAAAAATCTATTATATCCATACTTTTGATGTTTAGCATCAAAAAATACTTTATTTTCTTCTATATTCAAATTATTTATTTTTTCATTAAAACCAGTCATTTTTATTTCATTATCTTTTTGATATATAAATTTCTCATTAATTATTTCATAAGATCTAGCTACTTTTGAAATTTCTATTTCAGTTTTTAAAAAAAAACTTAAAACAACTATTAATGTTAAAATAATTAAACCAAATATATAAATATTCTTTTTATCCATCTACTTTCTCCTTATAAAATTTATTTATAAAATCAATTTCATCTATTGTCAAATTAAATTCTTTATAAATTATTTTATTTAATTTTTCAAATTTTTTATTTGAATAATTTTTAATTAGTTTATTTACACAATTAATAATTTGATCTTTATATTTTAATTTTTTAATTAATAAATTTTTTATTGGTGTAGAGTATAATTCTAAATTTTTTCCTTTTTTCTTGCCAATATTTAATAAATAAATATAATATAGTTTGGAATTTAATAAACCTAATAAAACCTTAATATTATAATCAAATAAAATATCTTTTTTTGTTATATAATAAATATCAGCACTAGCAAATAAAGAAAAGTTACTATAAGCAAAAGTATTTTTTATACTTCTTTGAGGAACAACAATTTTTTCTTTATTAAACATTTTTTTATCTCTAGGCCATTGTAAAGAAGTCCATTTTCTAATACCTTTTTTTACTTCTCTTCTATTTTCTAAAATACTCTTATATTTTTTTAAGTGATTATATAATTTTAAATCTATATCAGTTTGATCTGTAACATAAAGCAAATATCTCTCTTTATCTTCATTAACTTTAAATGATTTAATATCAGAATTTTTATAAAATTTTTTACAATAAGATTCTTCTCTAAATTTTGTTGCTTCTAAAGAATTTAATGTAAAAATTCCTTCGCCTTTATTAACTTTACTTGGATTTGATAATTTCTTTTTATTCCTAGACGTAACCTTATCAGCACCACTTACAATTCCTTGATTCACATTAAAAAAATCTTTTATTTTTAAACCACATTGATCTTGAATTTTTTTAATTAAAGAATAATGCTCTTTATTTACAAATATATTTATCAAATTATTTTTATTAAATAAATCTTCCATACTCAATATATATTTAAATTTATTTAAATTCTTTTTATTCAAAAAATTATTTTTATTTATTTTTTTATTAATATTATATATCGAAACATCTTGATTAGAATTTTTCATATAACTAAAAATCATTGAATGCAAAATAGCATCATCAAATACTTTATTATCATCAAAATTAATAATCCTTTTAAAACAACCTTCTTGTTTTAAAAATCGTCTTAATTTTTTACCACTATTTGCAGTAGTAAAATAATTTGATGTTATATAAACTAAAATCCCTTTCTTATTTAAAATATTTATCCCTCTATAAATAAAATAATATAATAAATCCATTTTGCCTTCATAAAATTTTTTTCCAAATGAACTTTTTTTAATTTTTCTAAAAACTTTTTTATTTCCTTTTTCTCCAAGGTAAGGTGGATTTCCTAAAACTAAATCAAATCCATTTCCCGGAATGAATTCATTAAAATTTTCTTTTGTAATAATATTTATATTATATAAATTTATATCTAGAATAGATTGATCATATTTCCAATAAATCATATGTAACTTTAAATCTAAAATATTTAAAGCAATATTATTAATATCAAAGGCATATATATTATTTTCAATAATAATTTTTAAAAATCTCTTCTTATTATCTATATCATAAAATTCAATTATCTCTTTAACTAATAAAATATATTCTTTTAAAAAAACGCCAGTACCTGAAGATAAATCTACAACCTTTATATTTTTTAAAATATTTAATAAATTTAAATTTTTATATTTTAAATTTAAAAAACCTTCAATATCTATTAAATCATAATTTGTATTTTTAACTAAATAATCTTTTAGTCCTATAAAAATCATATATTTTACAATAGATAAGGGAGTATAATAACTCCCTGTTTTTTTTCTTTTTTCTTTATTCATTTTTTTATCTAAGCTTATTTCAATATTATTATTTGATTTTAAATTAGAAAAATCAAGTGAATATTTTTTTTCAAAAATTTCTTTACTTATATCAAATTTTTCAAAAGCTTTATAAGCTAAAGAATTTAATAATTGTTTTTCATTTCCCATAAAAGACTCCACTATTTAATTTTTTTATATTTACCAAATTCAATTACTTTTACTCCTTCACAACTTTTTATTATTTCATCGATAAATAAATCAATATCATTAATTGTTGTGTCAATTCCTTTTTTCTTTAAATATTTCATTATTGAAACTAATCTAATACCATAATCATTAGGGTTTTTAAAATAAGGATGTTGTTTAATTAATTCCTTTATTCTTTTTCTATTTAATTGATGTAATTTTAAAATTCTCTCAGTATCAATTTTTGATTCTACATCCTCTAAATATTTTTCTAGGACCTCTTTAGGATTATCGTGCTCACCTAAAACTCCTTTAATATCATCAATAATATCATTTACATTAATATTTTTATTATCCCGGACGACGGGATCATCTTTACCTTTGTTTTTCATAATCTCCTCCTAGTCTAATAATTGCTCAATATTTAGTACTTCATCTTTGATTTTTTTCAAAGAATTTTTATAATTTTGTTCAAAATATAGATTAGCCTTTTTTAAATCTTCTTTATTTTTACATTCGATTTCGATAGTTTTATCTTTAACTAATATTTCACTTAATACAATTTCTTCTAATATCAATTCATAAATATCACCTTCGTATTCATCACTTAAAAACTTAATCTTTTCATCATTTTCAAGTTTAGTTTTGAATCCTTTTTTATCAACTATTGCATATATACCTTGATGTACATAAAATTCTTGATCTTTAAAAACTAACTTATCTTTACTTTCTCTATAAAGAATTAAGTATTTATAAATAATTAATGAATTGTTTTTAATAAACTCAGATATTGAAACATTTTTATTAATACCAGCATATTCATTATATTTTTTTAATATTGCTTTTTTTATACTATCTATATCTTTATCCCATTTATCTAAAACATCTATAACATAATTTTCGTTATTTAATTTCATTACTCTAGCCACTACATTTTTATGATTTAATGACTTATTTTTTAAAGGATAATCTGTTTTAGTAAATATATCTTTTAAAAACAACTGGTTATTAACTTCACCTACATTAAAAACAGAAACAAATGAATTTTTCATAGCTTCCAAAATATCTTTCTTATGATCACTTAAATTTTTGCTTTTAATATATTCATCTATTATACAACTTGAATTATCAAATTTATAATCATATACAAACCACTCATTAAAACCTAAATCAATTATTTTATCTTCTAATCCTTTATTAAACAACTTATTAGCTTTATTTAATTGATTTTTATATAAATCATTTTTAGTAAATAACAATAAATTTTCTATTAATTCATTTACTTCTTCTTTTATTTTACTCATTTTTCCCTTCCAATTCAAAAACTTTTTTTATTAATACATCCATCGGATCGACTATATTTACATTTAACTTATTATTTGATAAAACCAAACCAATTTCTGTGCATCCAGCAATTATAATATCTACTTCTTGTTTCATCAAAACTTTTGCAGCTTTATTTAAAAGATTTAATGCATATTTTTTGTCTTTAGTTTTTTTAATACCTTTTTTTCCATAAATTGCTTCCATTACATAATCTTTTTGAATCTTTTCATTTGGATAAGTTATTTCAAAATCATCTAAATATTTATTAAAAAGATTAGTTTTTATAGTCCCTGAAGTCGATAATACACCAACTTTTTTTATATTTTCAAATTCTTTTTTTAAGTATTGATTTAATTCTTCTAATGCATTTAAAACTTTAAAATTAACACTCTTTTGAATATCTTCATAATAATAATGTGCAGTAATACATGGGATTAAACCTATATCTACATTTAATTTTTCTAAATTTTTAGCAGTAGCAACTAAATCATTTACTGGGCTTTTCCCTTTATTTAAAATAGCACTAGTTCTATCTGGTATTTTTGCATTTGAATCAATAATAACTCTAAAATGGTCTTGATCTTTAGTTACTTCAGTTGAGTTTATTAAATTTAAATACAAATTTGCAGTAGCTTCTGGACCCATTCCACCTAAAATACCAATTAATAAATCATTCATTGTAATCACTACCAACAACTCTTTCTTTAAGAGGTCCTAAAACTTGATCTTTTTTATCATCTGCTAGTGTTTTGCTTATCTTATTTAATATAATATGTCCTCCATAATCCATTCCTTGACAACCTGCTAACATAATTACATCGTTATTACTAACTTTATCTAATCCTTTATCTATTGCCTTATCTAATGTATCATAAATTTTATACTCTAAGTGACTCTTATCCATTACTTCTTTAAATATATTTAACTCTTTTTTTGTAACTTTATCTTTTTTATCTGTAGTTTTTTTACTTAAAGAAGCAATAACTTTATTAAATCCAATTTTTTTAGACCATTTAACAATAGCCTCAGCATTTTCCTTATTAGTTACAACTCCTCTAGAACCTCGAATTGCATATATTAAAACTAAAGAATTATAATCCATTAATTCGAGTGTTTTAAGAGTTACATCTATATTTCCTACATTAGCAAAATGATCATCAAATATTTTATATTCTTTATCATAAATTAATTCAAATCTTCTTTCAACACCTTTGAAATCATTTAAACCTTTTTGAATATCTTTAATATCTATACCTAAAAGTAATCCAATTGAAATAGCAGATACAGCATTATATACTGAATGATATCCAGCTACTGATAATTGTATTTTAAATGATTGCTTATCAATATCTATAAATCTATTATTAATTTTTAAATCAAATTTTGCAATACCAGTAGATAAATCTAAATTTTCAATAGTTATATCTGCTTTTTTATTATCTATTCCAAAAGTTAATACATTACAATTAACTTCGTTTTTTAATTTTTTTATAATCTTATCATCTATATTTAAAACTGCCCAACCGTCTTTTTTTAAATCCTTAATAAAACTAGATTTTGTATTTTTATAATCTTCAAAAGTTTTATGAAAACCTATATGTTCTTTTGATAAATTATTAAAAGCCTTAATATCATAGTCAATAGAATGTACTCTTTTTAATTTAATAGCAGCTGAAGAAGCTTCCATAGTTACATTATTAACATTATTTTTTTCCATTTCATATAAATATTTCTGCAAATCAACTGATTCAGGAGTAGTTAACTTTGTACTCTCAATTTTTTCTCCATTTTTTATTGCAACAGTACCAATAACTCCTGTTTTTAAACCACTAGCTTTTAAAATAGAATCAACCATATATGAAGTAGTAGTTTTACCATTTGTTGCTGTAATACCAACTAACTTCATTTTTTTAGATGGCTCATCATAAAATATATTACTAATTATAGCTAAAGCTTTTCTACTATTTTTAACTTTTATCTGAGGTAGGTCAACATCTAAAAACTTTTGAACAACTAATGCTTTTGCTCCATTATCAAAAGCTTTTTTAGCATATAAATGTCCATCAGTTTCAAAACCTTTAATACAAACAAATAAAAATCCTTTTTTAACTTTCCTTGAATCGCAAACTACACCTTCAATATCAACATTATCCTTATTCTTTTTATCAATAATATCAATATCTTTTATAAGTTTATTCAATTTCATTTTATCTCCTAATTTTCTTTACTATAGACTTTATTATTTTTTTATTAAATGAAAAATATGGCTTTATATCATCTAATGAAAAAATAGCATATGCCTTTTTATTAAAATATGATTTAATAACATCTGTAATTTTTAATTGGTCAGTTTTAAGATAATTTCTTATAGCTAAAAGATCTTCATATAAATAAATAAAATGAACATTAGTACTTTTTTCAATATACTTAGTACCAATTTCTTCTCCTATAGCCTCTTTATAAGTAATAAATGGCATATTTAAGCCTACTTTATTTAAAAGCACATTTAAATTACTAAATCTTACATTAATTTCTATCAAATAAAAATTGCCTGTTTCTTTATCTTTTTTAAACTCTATTTCTGCAAATCCTTTATAACCAATTTCTTGTAAAAACTTTTGACCAATTTCTTTAATTTCATCAATATTTACCTGCTTAGTATAAACTGAAGCTCCAAAGTTGATTGGATATTGTCTTTGTTTCTGACATGTCAATGAATGAGTTACTTTTGAATCATCATCTAAATAAGCATCATAAGTATACATATGATCATCAAAACCTTTTATCAGTCTTTGAACAATAACTTCAAATCCTTTTTCATCAACTTTTTCTAAAACTTTATTTAACTCATCTTTTGAATAAACTTTAAACATTTTACGTCTAAAAGTTGATACAAATTGATGAGAATTAATTGGTTTAACTAAACACGGATAACCTATTTCGTCTTTAACTCTTTTATAAAAATTATCAATATTTGTTCTTAAAGTTTCAGGAATTAAAACATTATGTTTTTTAGCTAATTTTTCTAAACTTCTCTTATTTATAATTTCTGTTAGTAATCCTTTTTTAATTTTAGGAAATAAATAATACTTTCTAAGCTTATCCATATATTCATCAACTACTTCTACATAAGGATCAGCACTAGGTAAAAGTACTGGTTTTGAATCTTGTTTTTTTCCATAATCTATTAAAAATTTAATAAAGTTTTCAGTATCTTTTTTATAATGTGGTCCGATTAATTTTTCATCTATATATTTTGATTTAAGAGCATAACTACCTTTTTCACTATAATCAACTGCTACTACATGTACATCATTTCTCCCTAAACATCTAATAGCACTTAATCCAATATAATAATTTGCTCCTAAAATCACTGCTTTATTTTTCAAAATTATCTCCTTACTATCTTTTCTAATCATTGAGCCTTTAAAATTGCTTTAACAAAATAATTATATCATAATATTTACAAATAAAAAAGAGCCAAATCGGCTCTAATTTTAATGTTCAATTTATTTGTTTTTACCAATTGGAGACATTGATCTTAACTTCTTAACTACTGTCGTTAAATTCTTTATAACATAGTCAATATCTTTTTCAGTAGTTAAATCTCCAACAGTTAATCTTAAAGATCCATTTGATAATTCATGGCTAATTCCTAAAGCACTTAATACATGAGAAGTTTCTAGACTTGCTGTAGTGCATGCAGAACCTGTAGAACCTTGTATTCCATATGAATCTAACATTAAAAGTATTGCTTCACCTTCAATATATTTAAAAGCAAAATTAGCATTTCCAGGATGTCTTTTATCTCTAGAACCATTTACAACAACATCCTCGATATTTTCTAAAACACCTTCAATTAATTTATCTCTTAATCTTGATAATTTTTCTATATGTTCATCTAATGAATTATCAGCTAATTCGCAAGCTTTAGCAAATCCAACTATTCCAGGTATATTTTCAGTAGTAGCTCTTTTCTTTCTTTCTTGAGCTCCACCTTCAATAAGCCTTTTTATTTTAGTTCCCTGCTTTAAATATAATGCTCCAACACCTTTAGGTCCATATATTTTATGAGCCGAAAATGACATCGCATCAACATTTAACTTTTTAACATCAATATCTATATTACCTAAAGCCTGGACAGCATCAGTATGAAATAATACATTATTATCATGAGCTATCTTTCCAATTTCTTTAATAGGCTCAATAGTACCGATTTCATTATTAATAAACATAATAGTTATTAAAACTGTATCAGGTCTAATAGCTTCTTTTAGATCTTTTAAAGAAATAAATCCATCTTTATCAACATCTAAATAAGTAACTTCAAATCCTTCATCTTCTAAAGCTTGACAGGTATGCAATACAGCATGATGTTCAATTTTACTTGTTATAATATGTTTGCCTTTATTTGCTCTAGCAATACCTTTTATAGCCCAATTATCAGATTCCGAACCACCTGATGTAAAATAAAGTTCTCTTGGTTTTGAATTAATAAAATCAGCAACTGTTTTTCTAGAAGCAATCAATTTTCTTTCAGCTTCATTTCCTTTTTGGTGCATACTAGAAGCATTTCCATAATGTTTTGTAAAAAAAGGTAACATTGAATCAACAACTTCTTTTTTTACAGGCGTTGTTGCTGCATAATCCATATAAATATTTTTCATTAAAATACCTCCTATAAATCTATTTTAAGATCGTTTTCTTCTATTAATCGTTTTTTATCTTCAATCATATCACTTAATGTAATTCCAGCTATAACTTCATCTAACTTATCAGAAAGCTCTTTATATATTAAACGAGTGGCACAATAATTTGATTGATCACATTCATCACTATTTTCTAAACAATCGGATATTATAACAGGTCCTTCTAAGACATCAAAAATTTCTTTAACAGTTATATCCTCTTTATCTCTTGATAACTGATATCCACCATATGCTCCTCTTACACTTTTAACTAAACCACTTTTCTTTAAATCTAACATTATTTGTTCTAAATAGTTTAAAGGTAATTTTTGCCTTTTGGCAACAATAGAAAGGGATATAGGCTTTCCATCAGAAAATTGCGCTAAATCAAACATTACTCTTAATCCGTATCTTACTTTTGTTGAAAGTTTAATGATACCACCTCTTTACTTAATTCATAGTAATTTACTAGTATATTATATAACTTATGTCTAAAAAGTCAAGGATTTTAGAAAAATTTATTAATTTTTTAAAATATTTGGTATACTTATTTTAAGGAGGTTTTTTTATGATTCAAATTTATTCTGGAAATGGTAGAGGCAAATCTAGTTGCGCTTTTGGCCTAGCTATTAGAGCAGCTATGGCCAATAAAAAAGTGTTTATAGGCCAATTTGTAAAAGATATGAAATACAATGAAACAAAAATTGAAAATCATCTTGAAAATATAGATATAAAACAATTTGGCAATGGTTGTTTTATAACTCGAAAACCTAATAAAGATGATAAAATAAAAGCCTTAAAAGGTTTAGAATATATTGAAAAAAATATTGAGCTTTATGATGTATTTATTTTAGATGAAATTACAATTGCACTTAACTATGAATTAATTAGTAATAATAAATTAATAAAGTTTTTAAAAAAATATAAAGACAATAAAGAATTTATTATAACTGGTAGAGATTGTCCTAAAGAAATTTATAAACATGCTGATTTAATTACTGAAATGAAAGAAATAAAGCATTATTTTGCACAACAAAATATAACTTCTAGAGATGGATTTGATAAATAAATTTTATCAAATCTATTTATTTAAAAAATCATTTAAATTAAAAAAGTTTTCTAAAACTAAACGAGTTCTAATACAAAATTCTTTTTTTTCTAAAAGTTTTTTTACTTTTTTCTTATCTACTATTAATATTTCAGCATCTTCAGATTCTTCTTGAAATTTTTTCGTTGGTGTACCACTAAAATATCCGTAAGCTATATTTACTTTTTCATTACTTAAACCAACACTTGTATATTCAGCCTTTGAATGATTCATATATTTAAAATCCATACCTGTTTCCTCTTTGAACTCTCTTTTACTTGTTATTTTTACAGATTCATTTTCATCTTGTAGCCCAGCAGGTAAAGCATATATATACTCTCCAGCTGTAACTCTATATTCTTTTAATAAAACTACTTTATCTTTGTTTTTATTAGCTGCAAATACCATAACTCCATCTGTATATTTTTTGTTTTCTATAATTTCTTTTTTTAATCTTTTTAAACTTCCTCTTGAAACCATCTCCCATTTTCTAAGATTATTAGACTTATCAAGATATTCAATCTCAAAAGCATTTAAATATTTATTTTTTTTTATTTTATTAATTCTTTCTATATTCAACTTTGGCATATATCTCCTTTATTCAAAAATACAACCTAATGAGTTAACTATTAAACTTGATTGTGAAAAATCAATAATTAAATTCTTTAAATTAACATTTTTAAAATCTATATTTTCAATATTACAACCTTTTATATTAGTCTTATTCAAATTTGCTTTTGCAAATTCAACACCTTTCAGATTACAATTTAAAAAATTAGTTTCTCTTAAATTTGAATTATAAAAGTCTGCATTTTCAAAATTAATACTTTTAAATTTATTTTCAGATAAATCTAAATCACACAATTTTGTAAAAGACCAATCGCCATCTTTTATTAAAACACCTGACATGTTAACATTAATAAAATTTGATCCTACTAACCTGCAATTTATAAATTTTGCTAAAAATAAATTGGCACTATTAAAATTACAATTAAAAAAACAACTAGAAACAATTTTTGAATCATTTAATCTAGCAAATTTAATATTACAATCATTAAATTCACAATTATTAATAGTTTGTGATTCTAAGTTCAAATTAGAAAAATCACAATTATTAAATTCTAAATTATTAAAATTCAATTTATCAATCTTTTCTTGGTTAAAATTTACTGATTTATATTTTTTCATTTTATTTTCCTTATTTATAATTAATTTTATTTCCTTTTTTTATTTTAAAGGCTTTTAAAATTATATCTTCTTTTTTATTTGATGTTCCAACTGATACGTATATAGTATAATAATCATATATTTCACCTAAATACAAATAATTAGATGCTTTTAAAGAATATTCACTTGCTGCTATTTTTGCTAACTCTTTTATAAAACTTTCAGTTAAATCCTTTGCTTCTGAATAAGAAGTCCCTTCTTTAACTAATAAACCAAAACCTAATGAATTTTGATTAGATAATATAACAGAATCAACAACTGCAGGCTCATTTATTATATATGTATTTGCTTTTTGTTTCATTTTTTCTGTAATTGGATATTCTTGATTTTCATTTTCATTAAAAATTTCTCCTTCAAGAGGAGTTGATTGTTGTAATTCTGATAAATCAAGTTCTATACTTTCGTACCTATTTTCTTTATTAAAAGCATAAAATAATATAATAATCACTATTACTATTATAACAAAAAAGCCTAAACTTATCTTAGGGATAGTCATTATTTTTTTATTTTTGCTTTTAATTGATTTTTCTTTTTTACTATTAATTTTCTTTTTTAAAATCTTTTCCATTCTAACAAAGTCTTTTTTTAAACCAGATATTTTATTTTTTTCTATTAATTCAATAGCTTGTTGGCATAAAGTTAATGCCTTTTTAAACTCTCCTCGTTTTTCATACATAACAGCTGGCCTTTTATATAAATTAGACTTGTTTGGATAAAATTTTTCATGAATTTCTTCATAAACTTCTAGTTCTTTATCATATAATCCTTGTTTTTGATATCTATTAGCTTTTTTTTCTAATTTAAATAATTTTTTATAATCTTTAGATTTCATAAATCCTCCCAATTAATTTATCGTCAGATTATATGAAAATTTAAAGTAAAAATTAAAACAACCATTTCTCAATGGTTGCTTAAAAGTTAAACTTAACTTTTTACTTTAGATACAATTTCATCTTTAACTTTTTCACCTGACTCTTTTATATCTTTTATTGTCTCTTTTCCAGATTTAGGTGCTAATAAAGTTCCTAGCATCATACCTAGTGAAACTCCTAAAAATACACCTTCTAAAAGTTTAATAATACTAAGCTTTCTTTTTTCTTCATTAACTCTTTCATTAATCTTTTTTTCTAAAATTCTCATAATTATACCTCCTTATGATATTTTTACCCTATTTTTATGATTTTAAACTAATTTTGATATAATTGTTTTTAAATTATTAGAATAATCTTTTTGATTTTTAGAAATATTTTTCAATTCATTTACTTCTTTATTTATTAATTGTAGTTCTTCTTTTAAAGAATCTAAAGAATCAGCTATCTCATCAGAAAAATTAGTAGTCATATCAGATAAATTTTGTACTTCATCAGCAACAACAGCAAATCCTCTACCTGCTTCACCAGCTCTCGCTGCTTCAATATTAGCATTTAAACCTAATATTTTATTTTTATTTGCAATTTTATTTATCGATGCAATTAATTCATCACTTTCATTAACAAAATCAGTAGCAACATTTACCGATTGATTTAAAGAATCGTTCTTAGTGTTAATAGTATTTACTGAATCTAAAATGTTTTCAAATTCTACTTCAAAATCCTTACTTACATTTTGAATAGTTTTTAATTTATTGTCTAACTTATTATTTAAAACTTTTTGCTTATCTACTATTGCAGTAACTAATAATGCAGCTTTAGAATCAATTATCCCTACAGATTCATCTTGATATTGTTCATATAAGTAATTTTTCACATATTCACTACCTGTTACTTCAACAATTGTCTCTAAATTATAATCAGTAATAAATTCAATATCTGTTTCACATTCAATACCTAATTTTTTCGCATATATAAATCCTGGAGCACTTTGATTTTGATCAATTAATACTTTTATATTTATTTTATCAATTGATTTAATAATCTCAATAATATCTTTTCCGGCATTACCGCCACCAACAATTCCAATATTCATTATATCTACCCTTTCTTATATATATTATCTTGTCTATGTTTCAAAAGAGGTAATTTTGCTCTAATTTTATCAAGATATTCAAAATCAATATTTGTAAATAATATATTTTCTTTTTCATCTAAAGAGTCTTGTATTTCTCCCCAAGGATTAGCTACTAAAGAATGACCATAAGCTATATAATCATTTTCTAAATTTCTTGCAGGCGAACACATAGCAAAATAAATTTGATTATCTAAAGATCTTGATTTCGCAATAGTATGCCAATGCGCCGGTCCTGTTGTCATGTTAAAAGCAGCTGGTATTACAACTAACTTAGCTCCTTTTAAAGTCATATTTCTAATTAATTCTGGAAATCTCATATCATAACAAATAGCTACTCCTACTTTACAAAATTCAGTTTCAAATACTGTAATATTTTTTCCAAAAGATAATACATCTGATTCTTTATAAGTTATTTTGTCTGGAATATCAATATCAAATAAATGAATTTTTCTATGTTTTTTAATTATTTTACCAGTTTTGTCAAATATAAATGCTGTGTTATATATTTTATCGTCTTCTTTTTCTGGAATTGAACCAGCTACTAAATAAACATTTTCTTTTTTTGAAATTTCAGAAAGTTTAGATACAACTTGACCATCCTTAGTTTCAGCGTATTTTATAAACATATTGTTATTATAAGGACAAATAAACATCTCAGGTAAAACAACTAAATCCGCACCTTTTTTACTAGCTTTTTTAATTTTTTGGATTGCCTTTTTTAAATTTTTTTCTTTATCATTTACAATATTCATTTGAATTAAAGCGATTTTCATAAATAACCCTCCCATAAGTATATAATAACACATTTGTTAAATAAAATTAATACAAATTCAAAAAAACTCTTTAAATTTTAAATTAAAGAGTTTCTTTTATTCTTTTTAAGAAATATTTATGAAATCGTAAATCATTTGTTAATTCCGGATGAAAAGCTGTTACTAAAATATTTTTATACTCTGCTGCTACTATTTTTTTGTTAACCTTAGAAATTACTTGGACATCTTTACCTACTTTTTCAATTAATGGAGCTCTAATAAAAATATGGTTAAATGATCTATTGCCTAATTTATTAATTTTTTTATTTATTTGAAAAGAACCTAATTGTCTTCCATATGCGTTTCTGTTTGTGTTTATATCAATAACAGGTAAAATATTATTTTTTTTACCATCTACTATTTTCGATAAAATAATAAGTCCTGCACAAGTCCCCCATACATTTATCGAGTTTTCTTTTATCCTTTTTTCTAACTCTTTTTTCAATTCAGATCCTTTTAAAAACTTTTTTAAGACTGTACTTTCTCCACCAGGTATTATTAGTCCATCTAAATTTTTCAAATCATTTTTAGTTTTAACTAAACTTGATTTAATACCTATTTTAGTTAAAGCTTCAAGATGCTCATAAAAAGCACCTTGAAAAGCTAATACACCTATTTTCAATTTTACCACCCTCGGTCAGCAATCTTTTTATCCTCTGAAATATCATTTACTGATATTCCACTCATAGCCTTTCCAATATTTGTAGAAAGTTTTACTAATTTTTTTGGATTATCATAAAAAGTTACAGCTTTAACAATAGCCTCAGCTCTCTTTTGAGGATTCTCTGACATAAATATCCCTGATCCTACAAAAACTCCATCACAACCTAATTGCATCATTAATGCAGCATCTGCTGGCGTTGCAATTCCTCCTGCTGCAAAATTTACTACTGGTAATTTTTCATTTTTATGAATATATTTAACTAAGTCATATGGAGCTCTTAAATTTTTAGAAGCTGTCATTAACTCTTCTTTATCCATTTTTATGATTTCTTTCATTTGAGATTTTATTTTACGCATATGTCTAACTGCTTCTACAACATCACCTGTTCCTGCTTCACCTTTAGTACGAATCATTGCTGCTCCTTCACCAATGCGACGAAGCGCTTCACCTAAACAAGTAGCTCCACATACAAAAGGAACTTTAAATTTTGATTTATCTACATGAAATTTTTCATCTGCAGGTGTTAAAACTTCTGATTCATCAATATAATCTATTTCCATAGATTCTAAAAGTTGCGCTTCAACAAAATGTCCAATACGAACTTTCGCCATAACAGGAATACTTACAGCTTCTTGAATTTCTTTGATCATCTCAGGACTAGACATTCTAGATACTCCACCTTCTTTTCTAATATCAGATGGAATAGTCTCTAAAGCCATAACTGCACAAGCACCTGCTTTTTCAGCAATTTTTGCCTGCTTAGGATTAGTAACATCCATTATAACTCCACCTTTAAACATTTTTGCTAAATCTTTATTTAACTTATACCTATTTTCCATATAATCCCCCTTTAATTTTTTCCTAAACTTATTATTACATATTTTTGTATCCTTTTCAAGCAAATTGTTTATTTATTGTATCGGTACAATAATTTTTTGTTAAATTTGGTCTATTTTTAATAATATGATAAAATAAATAAAAAAATAGGAGGTTATTAAATGAATTATATTTTACTTGCAGATGGTTTTGAAGAAATTGAAGCTATAAGTGTTATTGACATTTTAAGACGAGCAGAAATTGATTTGAAAGTAGTTTCAATTAATGATTCTTTAAAAGTGACTAGTGATAGAGGTTTAGTTGTTCAAGGAGATATTTTAATTAGAGACATTCAAAAAGAAGATATAGAAAGTATCATTTTACCAGGTGGAAGCGGCCATAAAAATCTTGAAAAATCTAAAAAAGTAACTGATCTTTTAACATATTCATATAGTGAAAATTTATACATTTTTGCAATATGTGCTTCTCCAAGTATTTTAGGTAAATTAGGATTATTAAATGGAAAAAATGCAACTTGTTATCCTGGTTTTGAAAAACATTTAAAAGGAGCGAAACATACAAATGAAGATGTTACAGTAGATGGAAATATTATTACTTCTAAAGGTCCAGGTACTGCTCATAAATTCGCTTATGAAATTGTCTCTACTTTAAAAGATAAAAAATTAGCAGATACTCTAAAAGAAGGTATGATATTTTAAAAAATAAAAATAAGCAAATTCATTTATTTGAATTTGCTTATTTTTCTTTGTAATATTTTTTACCTTTTAATTTATCTGGCATGTATTGCTGTTTAACAAAATTCCCTGGATAATTATGAGGATATTTATATGTCTTTTTATCTTTAAATTGATTATTTTTTTGTCTTTCTATATTACTAGATGTCATGTCTTTTAGATGATAAGGTATATCAATATTAGAAATTCTTTTAACATCTGATAGGGCACTATTAATCCCTTCATAACATGCATTAGACTTTTTAGCAGTAGCTATATAAGTAGCTGCTTGGGAAAGTATTATTCTTGCTTCTGGCATTCCAATTTTTTTAACAGCTTCAAAAGCACTATTTGCTAAAATCAAGGCTTGAGGATCTGCATTACCTACATCTTCTGAAGCATGCACTAAAATTCTTCTAGCTATATATACAGGATCTTCACCAGCATAAAGCATTTTAGCTAAATAATGTAGTGTAGCATCTGGATCACTTCCTCGCATTGATTTAATAAATGCAGAAATAGTATCATAATGATGATTACCATTTTTATCATATCCTTGAGTCTTATTTTGAATACAATCATTAATATCTTTTATCGTAATCTCAACTCCTGTTTTATAGGATTCATTTGATAAAACAGCTAATTCTAATACATTTAAAGCTTGTCTAGCATCTCCATTGGATATATCTGCTAAATATTTTTTAACATCCTCATCAATTTTTATTTCTTGATTCTTTAAATAAACATCTTCTTTTAAAGCTTTATTAATTATAATTAAAATATCTTCTTTACTCAGTTTTTTTAATCTGAAAATCATTGATCTAGATATTAAAGCATTATTAATTTCATAATATGGATTTTCAGTAGTAGCTCCAATAAGGGTAACTGTACCTTTTTCTACAAAAGGCAGTAAAGCATCTTGTTGTGATTTATTAAATCTATGTATCTCATCTATAAATAAAATAGTTTTTTTACTATACATGGCTAAAGTATCTTTAGCAGACTTAAATATCTTTCTTAAATCTTTTACTCCAGATGTTACTGCATTTAAAGTCTTAAACTCAGATTTTGTAGTATTAGCAATTATTCTAGCTAAAGAAGTTTTTCCTGTTCCAGGAGGTCCATGTAAAATCAACGAATTAATATTATCAGCTTTTATAGATCTATATAATAATTTGTTTTCACCTAAAATTTCATCTTGACCATAAAAATCATTTAATGTTTTAGGCTTCATACGCTCAGCTAAAGGAGCATTTTCCTTTTGTTTTTCTTTATTCATTATTTCAAACATATCCAATTTAATCACCTTTGTGCTGTTCAATAACTTCTTTTACATCTACACCTAGCTCATCACATATTTCAAAATACTTATCTTTAATGTCTTGATTTGCATCTGAATCATAAACTTTTCTAACTGACTCTACAATAACTTCCCAATTATAAGAACTTTTACCTAACTTATATTTTCTAACTTCATTAGTCATGTACTTTATATCATCATCTTTTAAATCTTTTTTTATAAATTTTTCTAATCGTTTATAAAAACTTATAGAAATTAAAAACCTGCCAACATTAAATAAAATTACAAATCCTACAATAGTTCCTAAAATTTTCATCATTGCAATATATCCCATATTTCCTCCTATATATACAAAAGTGTCCTTTAAGTATTATACCAAATTAACGTTCGTATTTAAAGCTTTTAATAAAAAAAATAGGATCAATTAAGATCCTACATAATTTCTATCAACATATTCTGAAGTTGTAAGTTTTAATAAAGCTCCATAATCAACTTTAAATTTAATTGTATCTCCTACTTTATAACTTTTATCTGTTTTCTCTAAATTTAAAATTAAATGATCAGAACTTGCACCTAAAATACTTATTTCTGGATTAAATGGTGTAAGTCCATCAGGATTAACATCTTGCTGACCAATTGCAACTATACCTCTTAAAATCTCTCCTTGGTCCTTAAATGTAGGTTTATTACCAAATGCATCCATACCTACTTCTCCTATTGGTAAAGACCCTTTTGTTTTTAACTCAACAATTTCAGCTTCTAAAGTGAAAATATCTTGATGAGTATCATCTACTAAATTTCCATAAGCTGTTTCTCTACCTAAAACTATTGCTTCACCTAATCTTAAATTATTAATGTTTTTAGGCATTTTATCTTCATTAAGTAAAAATAACGAACTAGAATTACCACCAGAAATTAATTCTAAATCTAAATTAAAACGCTCAGCCATATTTAAACTTATTTCTTCTAATTTACCTAAATTATTTGGACTTGGTATTATACCTCCATAACAAGTTAAGTTAACTCCAAAGCCAATAATCTTGATATTTTCTAAAGACTGAACTTTAGAAACAAAACTTTCAATATTTTCTGGTAAAATTCCTTCTCTTAAATCTCCTAGGTCTAACATTAAAAGTACTTTTTGTTTTTTATCAGCCAGTTCATTTAATCTTTCTAATGTAGATAATTCACTATGAAAAGAAATATCTGCATACTTAATAACTTTTTTTAGTTCTGACTGCATAGGTATTCTAATAAGTACTTTCGGAGCTTTTAAATCTCTTAATTTTTTTAAATTTTGAATTCTTGAATCTGCTAAATATTTCACTCCAGCTTTAACTTGAGTTTCAGCAATTTTTTTATCTGCACAAAATGACTTAGTAACTGCCATCAAATTAATATCTTCTTTACTACACATTTTTTTAAATTTTACTACATTGTCATACATCTTTTCTAAATCAATATTAATTCTTGGAAACAAAATCTCACCTTCTTATTTTAAATTTAAACTTTTCTTCAACAAATTTAGAGCCGCCTCTTTATTTTCTTTTGATAAAACTCCTAGAGAAGCCATTATATAATCATTATCTATTAAAATTTCAGCTTCATTAGTTGGGAGTAACTTATCACCTTTATTTGATTTAGCAATCTCTTTTAAAATATTAACTCTTTCTGGTAATCTAGTCAAAGCACCACCTGTACCGATAATATATTCTATACTTGTTAAATCTTTTCCTTCAGCTAAAGTTTTTTTACCTCCAGAAGAATATAAGTCTCTAAATTGACCAGCATGCCTATGAGCCGAAGTAACTGTAGCTTTCTTTGCTAATTCTTCTACAAACTTCTTTTCAAGGTCATTTTCAGGAATAGGTTTATAGTTTTTTACAATTTTATTATATTCATCTTCATCTATATCTAATGATTTTATTATATCTTCTTTACCTATTAAATCAATAATATTTTTCATATTTACATATACACCTAAATCACCTTCAACTGTCCTTTTAGAAACAGGTTCTGGCGAAAGTAAAATCCTATTAATTTCTTCACTTCCTTCTGTAACAGAATGAATATCAGTAGTAGCACCACCAACATCAACAGTTACAACATCACTAACATTTTCTTTAAATAACTTAGAAGCTTCCATAACAGCACCTGGTGTAGGTACTATCTGACCATTAACTACTTCTTTAATTTTTTCCATTCCTGGTGCATGAATTATATGTTTTTCAAATACATTGTGAATAACTTTTCTAGTTGGTTCAATATTTATCTCATCGATAACTGGATAAACATTTTCTACTATATACAAAATATCTTCTTTTCCTGCCTCTTCAAATATTAGTTTAATCTCATCTTGATTTTCAACATTTCCTGCATAAATTACAGGAACATTTAAATCTAGATCGGCAATAACCTCAGCATTATAAAGTGCAGTATCTCTTTCTCCATAATTTACTCCACCAGCAATTAACATAATGTTAGGCTCAACATCATATATTTTTTTAATATCTGTTCTTCTTAATCTTCCTGAAGTTACCAAATGTAAGTTAGCTCCTGCTCCTAAAGCTGCTTCTTTTGCAGCCTTAACTGTCATATCGTAAACTAAGCCATGTACAGTCATTTTTAGACCGCCAGCAGCAGAACTAGTAGCTAAAAGCTTATCATATTCTAGTTCATCTAAGTCTAACTTTTCTTTTAAATTATCAATTGCTTGTAATAAACCAATATTTACATCGCCATCATATACTGAAGTCGGAGCTTGCCCTTGTGAGACAAACTCTGGATTTTCAGTATTAATTTGATCAAAGGCATTGATTACTGTAGTAGTACTACCAATTTCTGCAACTAAACAATCAAATTTCATAACACACCTTCTTATTTTTCTCTTCTTCTTAACTCCTCTACAATAAATGTAGCAACATTTTCTCCGTGAGAGTCTCTACCAAATCCTGCATCTACACCTTGTTCAACAGCTATATCTGGTGTTACTTGAGTTCCTCCAACACAGATAATTACATCATCTCTAATTCCTTTTTCTATAGCAGTTTCATGAAGTCTTTTCATTAACTTATAATGAATGTCATCATGCGAAATAATTGTAGAACCTAAAATTACATCTGCATTTTCTTCAATAGCAGCATTTACAATTTTTTCTACTGCAACTGAAGTTCCTAAATATTTAACATCTATACCAAATTTTTCAATTCCACCGTGTTTAATATCAATTACTTCTCTAAGTCCAACTGAGTGTTCATCTTCACCTAAAGTTCCTGCTACAACTTTTACAGGTCTTTCATCAACAAATTCTTTTATTTCATCAAAATCTAATACCTTAGGTTCTGGTGGTATTTCTAATTTAGATAAATCAACTTCATAATCTAATGATCCTTTAATTTGAACTCTAGTACCTTCTGTAGGATGCATAACTTCTATATGAATAACTTCTGGATCATTTAAATTCATATGTTTAGCAAATTCTAAAGCTGCATATTTAGCATGTCTTTTATCAGTAGGTAATAATAGATCTACTTGAACGATTCCATCGCCTAACCATTCTACTTCAGGCTTAATTATATCTGAATCTCTATATTTTTCTGTATCTTCAAGTCTTGAATAAACATTATCTTCTTCATCTAACTCATCAATATATTGGATTAAATCTCTATTTTCAAATGAACATCCACCAATTAATTCAGCAGGATTATCTACTAAGTTTTCATCATATTGCTCTACATTATTATTACCAAAGTGAGCAGTTACAGGCGCTAAATAATCATCGTCTCTTTCATAAACAGTTCCTGCAGCAATTCCACCGTGAATTTCTCTTGCAATACCGTCACCATTTCTTTCAGGATATTTCCCTGAATCAACAAAGAACCCTTTTTCTACAGCTTCAAAATATCCTCCAACTTCTTGGATTTCTTCTAGGTATAAAACTGCTCTTTCTTGAATTTCTCTTTTTTCTTCTATTAAATACCCTTCATCTTTTAATTCAACCATATCCATTAATGAATCTAAACTCACTAATGTTTGCTTAGCATTATCACATGCTTCAACATTATACATATGCCAAGGAACATTTCTTCCTTCATCTGGAGTAATTGTTGATTGAATATCAGCAGATGTAAGTCTAGAAACTAACATGTTTAATACATGAGTAACAGTTGCTTCTCTTGAAGAAGAAGTAATATACTTTGTATTTTGTTGAGCTCTCATTTTATATTCTGTAAAGAACTCTCTTAATGCTACTGCATAAGGTAAGTCGTATTTAAATGCTGGTGCTGGTGCTGAAGTTGGTGGTACTGTTGATAAACATACATTTTCTTTTTTCATACCTACTTTAGCAGAAAAAATTGAATTTAATGAATGTTGTACCATTAACTCTGGCATTACTTTCCAAGCTTGTCTAGCTGTAGCATTTGCATTATGTGCTCCATCAATTTGAGCCATATCTGCCCAAGCCATTACTTTTTTAGCTTCAGCTGCATCTACAAATGATCTAATCATATTTATATTTCTATAAAGTATATTATATTGAGGATCTTGGTGAGCCCCATTAACTCCTTCTTCAGCAAACATTACAGCAATATCTGGACCTGCAACACCTGATACATAAGAGTGATAATTTATTGGTCTTCCAACTTCATCTTCAATATAATCTAAAGCTTTTCTATGAGCTCTAACTTGTTTTCTTGAAATAGGTATTCCACCTGTACCTTGTGGTGTACCTTCAATTAATTGATCCATATGAGATTGTCCAGCTGTTCTAATTACCATAATATGGTCTGCACCATGCCAAGCTGCCATTCTCATACGTCTAATATCATCTTCGAATCTTCCTGAAGCAATCTCACTAGTAATTACTTCTTGGGGTTGAGGATCAATATCATCAAAATATCTACTTGCTGGTATTCCAACATCATTTTTTAATGACTCTGAACATTCATTATATTCAAAAGGCCCTATCTTTTGTTTTTCCTTTTTATTTCTCCAAGTCCAACCACGTCTTTTAGGTTCGTAATTTTCTAAATCTTCTAAAACCGCTTTAACATCAATTTTTTCATTTGGTTTTAAATCCATTATTTTTCACCTCTTTTATTGAAATAATCTAAAACAAATTCCCAATGCTTATCATCTAATAATTCTAATCCAGCATCTCTAATAGACATATCTTTTTCTTTAGAAACTACATAAACAACATGTCCTACACCTTTAGAAATTAAACCTCTATCAATTGCTTTTTCAACAAGTGGTTTAGCTTCAATTGAAGAAAAACCCATTCTTATAAGAACTGATCTTTCAATAGAAGCTGATGTATGAGTTTTAGCTAAATCTACCATAGGATCAACAACTTCTCCAGCTAATTTCCAAAATTTTTCTTTTAACTCTTTATCTGATAAATTTTTAAGATGCTTTCTTCTTACTAAAAAGTCATCATCTCTATCTAATAATTTTTTCATATTACTCTCCTTTAATAGCTACATCTAATTCATCTAAATAAACTTTTACAAACTTTTCACTACTTCTTGTTTCTTTAATTAAATAATCAAAATCTTCTTTATTTATCTTGTCGTAACCTTTTACAGCCTTTTTAAGATATGATTTTTTAATCTTATTTAAATCAAGATCTCTAGCTTGTATTAAACCTGGATTTTCTGGTAAAATTATATTTTCACCAGGAACTTGTTCTTTAGGATCACCAAACTTAATATCTATACCATTTTTTCTAGCAAAAGATAATTGTGGTTGAATATGTTTACCTGCTCCAGTATACTCAGTTTCTTGAACAACAATAATCTCATCTTCATCCATTTCTTGAGCTATACTAAATGCTGCAGCCAAAGATGTATTACCAGCTGGACCTCTTTCAAAGCCTTCAATTTGAGCCATAGCTTCAGTCATATAGAAAACTTCACCTTGAGTCACTGTTACATATCTTTCCATATATCTTAATGCTCTTGCAGCTGATCTTGGAACATCAGATCTATCAGGTACTGTAGCAAATGGTATCCCAAATCCAGTGTGGCCTGTAGTAAATGATTTTTTATTAAATTGCTTATCACTAGCCATATGAAGACCTTTAAGATCTACAGAAGCACCTAATACTTTAGTATCTGCTCCAGCTTTTTTCAATCCTCTTGCAGTTCCAGTTAAGTTACCTCCACCAGCATTTGTACATATAACTACTTCTGGGTCTTTACCTTCCATTTCTCTCATTTGCATAGATATTTCATATCCTAAAGACTCAACACCAGCAATTCCAAATGGAGTATATAATGAAGCATTAAAATATCCTGTTTCTTCTAATAACTGTAAAAAGATATAGAAAAGTTCAGGCCCTACTGTTAACTGTACTACCTCAGCACCATATGCTTCACATTTTCTAGCTTTTTCAATTATTTCTGGTTGTCCTTTATGTTCAGAATCATAACATTCTTGGACTATAATACAATCTAGTCCTAACATAGCAGCTTGAGATGCTACAGCCGCTCCATAATTCCCGCTAGTTGCAGCAATAACTCCTTTATATCCATTTTTCTTTGCATGATATACAGAGTTTGCAGCTCTTCTAGCTTTATAACTCCCTGATGGATTAGCAGCTTCATCTTTGACAAAAATTCTTGCACCTTTACCTTCATCAGCATATTTTCTAGCTAATTTAGTTAAATTTTTCATTTCGTAAATTTTAGTATTGCCAACCCCACTACTATTTTGAATATCTATAACATCTTCTAGTGAATATCCTACTTTTCTCATCATTTTTTCATAATCAAAAGCAATTGAATCTGTTTCAAATTGTTCATAATCAATTCCAACTGCCTTTTTCATAATTTCATTTTTTCGATTCATAACAGCTTCATAACTATTACTCATTTGAATCACCTTTTTCAAATAAAATTTTTCTTAAATCTTGTCCGATTTCTAATAATTCTGGAACAAATTCTCCATATGAATGTTTATAAGTAGGATTTACTTCTACTATTTCACCTTCAACTACACGATCTGTCATAGTTTTAACTTTAATAGTATCTCCTAATTTAGCATCAGACATTGCATAACCTTTTACCCACATTTCTAAAGGCACCTTTTTAGTATCATCAGGTACTTGAGGAGCTCTTTTATCTGGCGATAAAACAACTGAATAAACTTTTACCCAGTCACCTTTCTTTATTTCCATATTATCTCCTTTCTTTTACTTAATTCTATCTCTTACATCTCCCATTAATGCTCTAGGAACTGGTAAATCTAACATAGTTTTTAAACCAGGATTAGCATTAATAATTTGAGGAATCATATTTACACACATAGCAATAGTACCTAAACCACCTTCAACTTCAGGCTTAATTGACATATTAACTTCTGGAGTACCTTTAATTTTAATATAATCTCCAGTATGAACTCCAACTTGTTCTGGTTCAATTTGTTGAGGATGTTTCATATTAATAAGTTTCTCACCATTAACATAACCTTGTCCAGTCATATTTACACCAGCAACATTTCCTGCTTTAGCAAATCCATATTTAGATTTTCTATCTTCATCTGTAACAATTGGTTTCATTTGTTGTTCAATTTTTTCTACTGGCCATCCAATTGCATCAGCAATCATTGTAATTGATTCGTGGAATCCTACGTGTCCTGCTAAAGAACCATCCTTTACACCTTTATTAAATTCATTTTGTGTAATACCAACACCTTGTTCTTCCATAACTGCTGGTCCAAATGGAGAAAGTGAATTAACTCTTTCAGCTTCAATTTCTTTAACATCTGTCATACACCCAGTTAAAACTACAACTAATAAATCCATAATTAAACCTGGATTAATTCCTGTACCTAAAATTGAAACTCCATTTTCTTTAGCAATTTCATCTAATTTTTTAGCCTCTTCAGGTGATTGAGCTTGTGGATAAGCCATTTCTTCAGCAGTTGATATAACATTAATTTTTTGTTCTAATACATATTTTAATCTTGGAAATGCAGCTTTTGTAAATGAGTCTGTAGCTGTTAAGCATACATCTGCACAGCCTTCTGTAATTACTTCTTCAACATTAGGTTTAATAATTACCGGATCTCTTCCATCTCTATCAACACCTAATACCTCATACATATCTTTATCTACTCTTGTATCGTGACGGTCACATACTGCAACAATTTCAACACCTTTTTTCTCAACAAGCATCTTAGCCATACCACTGCCCATTGCTCCGAAACCCCAAATCGCAACTTTTACATTTTCTTTCATAAATTTTTCCCCTTTCATTATCTAAATTTTCAATTAATTTATTTAAGTTTTTTAGTCACTTATATATAATGCATAATCCATTCCAAAAAAATTTACTAAAAATACAAAAAAAACGCCTATTTAAGGACATATATCCCTAAATAAACGTTTTCAAGCAAAATATTTTTCACGAACAAGAAAAAAATTTTGCGCTATAAGTCATATTTATTTAACTTATATTGTAAAGATTGTCTTGAAACTCCTAAATCTTTTGCAGTCTGAGTTGTATTTTCATTATTCTTTTTATATTGTTTTTTTATTATCTTTTTTTCTAATCCATCTAAAAAATCTGGTAATTTCCCAATTTCATCAATTAATATTGATTCTTGCTTTTTATTAGATCGACATTTATCTAAAAAGTGTGGCGGTAAATGTTCTTTTCGTATTACATGATCAAAATCAACAAAATTCATTGATGACTCAATAACATTTTCTAATTCTCTTATATTACCATCCCATTTATGATTTTTAAAAAGCCTTTTAACTTCTTCACTAATCATCCATATATCTTTAGAAAACTTTTCATTAAATTCATCAATAAAATGATTTACTAATACATCAATATCAGTTTTTCTTTCTCTTAATGGTGGAAGATAAATACCTACTACATTTATTCTATAATATAAATCTTTACGCAAGGTATTATTTTCTAATAACTCATTTGGTTTAGTATTTGTAGCTGCAATTATTCTAACGTCAATTGGAATATCTTTTTGACCACCTATCCTTCTAATATATTTTTCTTGTAAAACTCTTAAAAGCTTAGCTTGCAATTCTTTACTCATCGAATTTATCTCATCTAAAAAAAGCGTACCACCATCAGCTTGTTCAAATAGTCCTTGTCTATCTTTAGCATCTGTAAAAGAACCTTTTTTAGTTCCAAACAATAAACTTTCTAATAAAGAATTTGGTATAGCAGCGCAATTTTGAGCAATAAAAGGTTTATTTTTTCTGTCACTTGCACTATGAATAGACTGAGCAAATAATTCTTTTCCAGTTCCAGTTTCACCATATATTAAAACGCTAGAAGATTTTTGAGATGCTTTTTTAGCATATTTTAATGCTTTTAAAAAGTTTTTATCTCTACCTATAATATCATCAAATGTATAATACTGATGATTAAAATCGTCATCTTTAGCACCATCTACTAATTTTTTTTGAAGATCAATAATCTGATTAGACATATTTGAAACTTCTGTATAGTTAGAAGCAATCTCTATTGCTCCAACTACTTTTTCATTTTCATAAAGAGGTAATGTAGTATTAATAGTATTAATTTTTTCACCTTTTAAATTTATATAACTTTGCTTCTTTTTTACTATTTCATTTCCATATTTTAAAACTGTCAAAAGAGTTGAATTTTCTTTTTTCCAATTTGGATATATATCTAATACGTGTTTATTTAATACTTTTTTTCTATTAATACCTTCTATTTTTTCCATAGCTTTATTATAATAAATTGTCTTACCTTCACTATTAACTATATGAATCCCTTCATTTACATACCGCAAAATATTTTTCATCCTTTGATTAATTAATTTATCCATTATAATTTATCACCTTCTTTTAACATCTCTATAAATGTATCTACTATAAATGTATCAAATTGTTTTCCTGAATTATTTATTAATTCTTTTTTAGCAATTTTTTTATCTAAAGGCTTTCTATAAGATCTCTCAGATGTCATTGCATCCCATGCATCTACTACAGATAAAATCTTAGAAATATATGGTATATCTTTTTTTGTTAACCCTTCAGGATAACCTTTACCATCTAATCTTTCATGATGATACAAAACATATTTTGAAATATCCGAAAGTCCTTTAACATTTGATAGTGCTTTATATCCATAAAATGGATGTTTTTTTATTTTTTCGTATTCATCATCTGTTAATCTAGATACTTTATTTAAAATTCCTGAAGGAACTTCAATTTTTCCTATATCATGAGTAATTCCTGCCCAATATGCTTTATTTACTTGTTCTTCTGATAATTTCAATCTTTTAGCTAATTTTTTTGCTAGGTTAGCAACATTCTCTGAATGATCATTAGTATATTCATCGTGAATTACTAAAATATTTAATAGTCCTTTTATAATATTTCTTTGATATTTTGTTTCTTTTATTTTAGAATTAAATATTGAAACAATGATAAACAATAATTTATCTAAAATCCCCATTAGATATCTTGATTCTTTATCAAAGCTACTTTCAGATCCTTTATTAATATCTAGAGAAATACCTCCTAAAAACTCATTTTTATCTTTAATAGGTATTCTCATAGATTCTTTAATCTTATCATCTTTAACTTTGAAATGTTTTTTATCTTTTTTTAAATTTGATTTAACTATCAAAGGATTAAAATAATCTAAAAACTTATCTTCATTAATTTCTAAATTATTTAGCTTTTCTTTATTATATCCATAAACTTTTAAAAATTTAAATTTTCCATTTTTATAAATATATAAAACTCCACAATCAGATTCTTTGATTAATCTATAAGATAAATCAAAAACTTTTATTAATAAATCATTAATATTTTGATAATTAGAAATATGTATTTCTATAAAAAGATCAATTAATTTATTTAATTTAACGTTTAATTCATTTTTTTCTAAAATACTTTGTTCTAATTTTTCTATATGTTTTTCATATTTTTTCTTATTTTCTACTCTTCTAGTTATATCAGTTGCATAACCTAAAATCTTCTTTTGGGATTTATAATTTATTAAAATCTTTTCTTGTTCAAAATATCTTTTTTTTCCAAAAAAATCTTCAAAACTAACTATTTTTTTTACAATTTTTTTAGACTTATTTAATAAAGCTTGATCATCCTCAATTGAATAATCTAATTTATCTTTAAATTTATTAATTAAATATTTATTATCTTTTCCTATAATATTTTGTGATTCAATATTAAAATAATCTAAGAATTTTTTATTGACATATTCGAATTCTAAATTAGAATTTTTAACAAAAATTAATTGATTGGAATTATTTAATATTTGATAAAATAAATTATCTAATTTATCATATTTTTTATAAATTTCTTCTGTTTCTTTAACAAATTCATTATAATTTTTTAACTTTTTCAATTTATCTTTATTTTCTTCTAATAACATTTCAATATTTTTATTAATTAATTCTTTTTTATTGTCTAATTCATTAACTTTATTTTTTAATACTAAAATTAATGCAATAGATGTAATAACAAAAAATATAATAAACAAAAAATTAAAAGAAATAAGAGAAAATACTTTATTTATAACAAAAAGTGAAATAATTATTAAATTATATATAACTAGATATTTTTTATTAGTCAAAATCATAATTCCACCATCTTTAAAAATTCATCTATTAAACTAGAATCAAATGCTACATTTCTTTGGTTATTTAATTCTTTTTTTATTTCTTTATCATCTTTTTTTAAAATATTTTTTTCTTGTTCATAGAAATTTACTAAAGCTAAGATTTGAGAAACCACTGGTATTTGACTACCTTTGATTCCTTCCGGATAACCAGAACCATCATATTTTTCATGATGACAATAAACAATTTTTGCTATACCTTCTAAATTCTCAAGGTCTTTTAAAACTTCATAAGCATTATAAATATGTTCTTCATCGTCTTCTAAATACTCTTTAATGTCATTACCTTCTTGTAATATATATCCAATATCATGTAAAATTCCTGAATAATATGCTTCATCAATTAAATCTTCAGTCAATTGTAAGTGTTTTGCAAATTTTTTAGAAAGTTTTCCAACATTCATCGAGTGTTTATACAAATTTTCATTATGAATTTTTATCAAACTTATAAATGAAAAAAGAATTCTATTTACAAAATTATTTTCTTTTCGTTTATCTGTCATTAACGAAATAATAATATTTAACAACCTAGATATAGATTCAACAATTTTAACATCATTTTCATTGAATTCTTTATCTGAACCTTTTTTTATATCTAATGAAATACTCGCAATTAATTTATCTTTGCTATTGATTGAAAAATTTAAAGTTTGAGAAATTTTTTTACTAGCATTTTTAATTTCATCAGAATAATTATCTTCTGCTGTTTTTAAAATATTATTTATTATATTAGGTTTTACAGTATTGTAATTATCAAATTCATCTCTTGCAATATCTATATTTTGAAGTCTATTTAAATCATGGCCAATTGTATCTAAATATACAATACTATTTTCAGTATATTTATAAACTGATCCATAATCAGACTTATCTACTAATTTGAAAATAAATCTGAAACTTTGCTTTAAAATTTTATTTACTGTTAATTTTTCAAAATCTTTTACTTTATTTATAAATTCTAAAAGTGACATAAATTTTTCATTTAAA